>CAYGTU010000043.1:0-18200 GCA_964352945.1 uncultured Bacteriovoracaceae bacterium | reverse complement strand
TTTTATATCAGCATAACAAGCAGTAATAATTGCTTCCCAATTTTTAATTTTATTTAAAATAACTGAAACACGATTATCTGTTTGCATGATAGATCTTAGTGAATATTCACCTTCAAGATATCTAACATTATTGAACATACTATCTATCTCAGGGATTTGCTTTTCAAGACAATAAGCTGAAGGCGAGATTGATTTTAAATAGGTAATAAAATTTAAGAATATTTGAGGTGAGCTATCTCGAATGTCATCAATAGAACTTTTTGCGATATTATCATTTAGATCATTTCCTAGACTATCAACATGAAAGATACTTTTTTTAGTTAGTACTAATTTAAGAAAAGTTAATGAAGGGGTTTCACTATTACAAATTTCATTGATGTATTTGTCTTTAATATTTGCACTTTTATTCAATTGAATCATTTTAGAAATAAGAGTTTTATTGAGTTCGTAAGTAGGACCAGTATATTTTTTTTTATGATATTGGAGTTCTTCATTTCCGAGACAAACTAAAATTTTATTAAGAGGCTCAGCAGCAAAATTCTTTGTGCTTATGAGTAAAAAAAATAAAATAAAAAATTTATGATACATAATATTTTACTAATTACCTTCTCGTAAGAATGAAGTAGTTTGTGATCCACTAGTAAATATTATATCAAGGGTTCCATTATTATCATAGTCTTCAATGTAAATATTGTTTATATCAGCAGTAGGGCTTACTGTAATAGTATAATCTTTTGATGCATCTACCGCTAATGAACCAGAACCATTATTCATAAAAAATTGATTAATAAAATGTCCAGAAGGATTTACTGAGATAATTACTACATCAGAGAAACCATCCCCATTCATATCTCCAACCTCAGCTTTAATAGGTGTATTTGATTCACCTGCATCAACATTAATACTTGTAACTGAAAAAGCTCCTAGTCCATTTCCGTCAAGTACTATTAAATCTTTACCAATTTTATCGACTGTGACGAGATCTAAATGACCATCATTATCATAATCGGTTGCAGATAATCCGTATGGAGCATTAGTTAAACTAACTGTATTAAATAATGAAAACTGTGAGGTACTATTATTATAAGTGAAGATAGAAATACTCTTACTTCCTTCATTTGATACGGCAACGTCTTGGAAACCATCACTATTAAAATCCCCAATTGCCATTCCGTTGGGAACACTTCCAGTAGCTTTTGAGTTTGATCCACCAAAAGCCAAAGTACCATTACCAGGACCAAATATTAACTGTCCTGTAACATCATTGATAGCAACGAAATCTAGATCTTTATCACCGTTATAATCAAGAAGTTTTGTCATTACTGTAGTTGCAGTGATTGCAGTGTTTGTTTTTAAACTGGTATTAATATATGTTAAACCTGCGTTCCCAGGAGCGGCAAAAATAGCATTTGCGCCTGCACATGACCAAATGGCATCAATCACGCCGTCATTATTTAAATCGCCAAAATCTAAAGAAGAAATATTACATCCTCCTGATTCAGCAGAGGTAAATCTTTTATAAAAATTAAATGAGGTTCCACCTGAAGCTTCAAGTGTGTAGATATAGTTATCAGTTTCTCTAAAACCAATAAAATCAATATTTCCATCATTATCAACATCTCCCCAGCCACCAAATCTTAAGTTTGTTAATCCAGCCAGGGAATTTGAGTTATATGTACCATCACCAGTTGAAGAGATAATTGCTGAAACATCTAGTTCAACATATTCAATATTAGCGTATCCGTCATCATAGCCTATAAGAATTTTTTCAAAAATCATACCAGAATTAAAGGCTCTTGGTTCAATTTTAATATCATAAACACATGTTGAAGGAATAGGTACAACATTTGTATTTATAGTATCACTACAAGTATTTGATACAATTGTTATTCCTTTTGGAGCGTGAAATTGTTTTAAGACTGCAGCTAAATCACCTGTTTGAGTTAGGGTTACAGATAGAATACTTGAAGTTGAAACTGTAAGATTACCAAAAGCAATAACACTAGAACTAGGGGTAAGCTTAGCAGGAATTTGAATAACACCTATATCAAATAAAACATTTGTAGTTACACTCGGATCAATTCCATCAAAGGCCCTTACACCAATTGCATTAACACAATCTCCCCCTGCAAGAACAGCGTCAGATGCCCATACAATTGATTCGCCTGGGCCAACGACAGTAACTCCAGGAGTAATATCAACTCCATTTTTCTTTAAAGTAACATATGTTCCTCCTCCTCCACAGGTAGGGTTAAAGGAATCAACTATAAAAGATACTTGATCTCCGTCAGCGTCAGTAGCATTTGAAGCTAAGAATAAATCAGTATAAGTAATAGTGAAATTTTCATCATAATAAGCTCCGTCAATATCGGCCATAGCTGAAATTGTAGGTGCTCTATTTATATCATTAACTTGAAGTGTATAGGAGTTAGTAAATGAAGTTGCACCTAGTGTACACTGTACTTGAACAATATTAGACCAAGAAGAATGTGTTGCTTTATAATTAGGGTCACATCTTACAACTGCACTTCCAAAGCCGTCTGGTTGAATAGTACAAGGAGCGTCTCCAGCTTCTGTTTGTGAAAGGATACTAAAATTACTATCAGTTGCAGTTAACACACCGTCTGTACAAACTAAGCTTGGAGTATCAGTTGGTCCATCACTTTCACTTGCGATAAGTGTAATGATTGGATCATATTGAAAGATTTTAACACTTATATTTACTGGAACTGCAGATTCTTTTGGATCTGTAAGATTCTCATCAACAGCAGTTACTGAAAATGCCTGCATATCTCCGCCAGCAGGAGCGGCAGGTGGGGTCCATTCCCATGAATCACCTGATTTAATTAACTCATTTGTTAGAGCTGCGTATGGGTAACCTTTAATTTTAAGAGTACCGTTTAATACCGCATTTACTTTAAAGAAATGTCCATCACCTTCAGGATCGGCAATATCAGTATTTACTTCAAGAGCAGCAAAATTACTTGCAAAAGGATCAGCATTTCTTGTTCCTGGATCAAAAACAGTTGAAACTGTTAAGACAGGGGCTTGATTTACATCTGAAACTGATATTGTAAATTGTTTAGTATAAGGCACAGAATTTAGAGTACACTCGTAAGTTACTATTGCTTGCCAATTATTATGATATGGAGTTGGATCATCATCGGCATATCCAATATTACAACTGATATCAAAATTTCCTGAACCTTGGTCTGTTGAAGCACAAGCTATTTGAGAAGGATCAGCAGCTTCAGTTCCACCAGCTGGTTTAATTATATTTAGAGAAGTGATATTCATGCTTGCTGCATTTACACCATCTGAACATTTAAATTGAGCAGTCGTATAAAGCGGAGTTCCTTCAGGTTGAGTAGCATCTGGTACCTGTTGAAGAAGAGCAACATCATTCATACTAATTTGGATTTGTGTAGGATTGGCACTATTAACAACATCTTTAACTGACAGTACTATTGCATTAGCAACCGTACCTTCTTGTAGAGGATTTGATGTCCATGTTAAAGAATCTGAAGACTTGAAATTTGTTCCGATAGAGGCGACAACCCCATTAACCCTTAAAGTTCCATTGGCATCAATTGCATCAACATCAAATGAAAAAGTTTGATTATCTGGTTCTGTTACACCTGCTTCAGCAATAATATGTGCAACATTTATTGGATATAATTCACCTGAATTTATTCCGGCTGTATTTAAGGTATTTGGAAAAGCAATCACTGGAGTAGTTATACTGGGAACTCTATTGGTATTAGTTACGTTTACCGTAAATGATCTTAAATAATTAGTAGCACCTAAAGTACACTGAACTGTAACAACTTCATTCCAGTTTCCAGTTAAATTAACTGTATTATAATTTGCGGCACAGTCAACTTCATCACTTCCAGTTGTAGAGCATACAAGGTTTGCACTAGTTGGAAGGATCGTATAGGTAGGTGAACCCGGAGTACATACCATAGGTGCCGTTACTGAATTAGAATTTTCTGCAACAGCTAAATTAGCTATAGTGTTAAATTGAGCAACATTAGTTAAGACAACATCTACAGGTGTACTACTTTCTGCCTGTCCGTCATAAGCAGTTATTGAAAAGGCAGTTATGTTTCCTGTTTCAGCTGGATTTGATGTCCAAGTGAGAACATCCGTTGCTGTAACAAGGGAGGCTGGAGGAGTTCCTACTGCAATTGCTAATCCATTTTTAAGTAAAGTACCTTGTGAACCAATCGATTCAACTGAGAATCTAATAGTATCACCATCAGCATCAGCTTCATCAGCAGCTGCGATTAAATCTGCATATGTAATTGTTCTTGGTGTTGCCGTAATTGCCTGTGGTAATAAAGTTGAATTAATAGAAGTTAATGTAGGTGCTTGATTGGCATTTGTAACATTAACTGTGAAATTTTTTGTATAAACAGCACCAATTCCACATTGAACTGTAATTATTGAAGTCCAATTTGATTGGCCTAATTTATAAGCAGGACTACAAGAAACAGTTTTATCAGGAAGAACGCTACAGTTTGATTCCCCATCTGATTCAAAAGTAATTGTGAAGTCCGTGTCTATTGCATAGGCGTTTCCATCATTGCAACTAAGTGGAGCTGTGCCACCCGTTGTTCCTTCAGTAATTGTAATATTTGCAATATCAATAAGACCTTCAATTTGTGCATAAACACTTACAGGTGAACTAATTCCACCAGCTTGATCATTAGCTCTTATTGAAAATGCTTCAACTCCACCAAGTGTATCTACGGGTGGAATCCAAGTTAGAGTATCACCTAATTGAAAAGAGTCAGCAGTTGTTAAAACGGTTGCACCTTTCATTAAAGTACCACTATTAATTGTTTCAATATCATAAATTATTGTGTCACCATCGAGCTCGGTAACATCAACAAAATTAGCTTCCATATCAAGATACGTAATAGGTGTACTCACATTTACTTGAGTAGTTATAAAGTTTTGTGGTGTTTGCAAAATCATTGTAGGTGCTCTATTTATATTAGAAACACTTAATGTGAAATTTTTTGAATTAACATAAGCTCCACTTGTACATTGAACTGCAACAGTGTCAGTCCAGTTTCCAGCAGCAGGATTATAACCTGGGGTACATTCAATTTGCTGTGAACCATTTACAGTACAATTTGAATAAGGACCTTGAGAAGTAATTAATAAAGATTTTGCTGTGTTGGCACCATCATTACAAACAACTTCAACAGGGGCAAGTAGAGGGCTATTTTCTGGAACTTGAGCAGGAGAAACGATATTTAACATACCAGCTATTTCCACATTTAAGGCCATGCTATTAGTACTAAATTGAGTACCATCCCAAACTCTAATCTTTGCAGCTTCAATAATTCCAAGTGCATCAACTGGCGGTGTCCAAGTAGCAACTTCAGGATTACTTATTTTGTTACCAGCAGCAGCTGGGTTAGATCCAATTTTCCATGAACCTGAACTAATAGACATTAACTCATAGGAAATTGGATTTCCTTCTGGGTCATTAGCCGTAACGTTATCATATAAATCGTTATCATTAGGAGGTACAGAGCCAACTTGTTGAACATAAGTTATATTAAAATCAGTGTTTAAAAATGCTCCGGTCATATTATCAACTGTAGAGAGAACTGGAGGCAAATCTAAGTTATTAACACTTAAAGTGAAATCTTCATCTTTTGAGTAACCACCAATAGTACAAGTTACTCTTACGACTTTTGTCCATGGCACACCTCCACCAATTGCTTGTGGTGTACAACTAACTTTTCCACTTAATATGGAACAGTTTGATTCAGTGTCTTCAGAACCACCAGCATCAAAACCAACTGGAAGAACATCAACAGTATAAACGGCAGAAGTATTTCCTGTTACTGGTTCAGCACAATTTATAGTAGGTGACTGAACATTAACTAATTCAGTAGTATTTAAAGTTGGGATTGTATAGACACCAGAAATTTCAGTTTTAACTGGAACAGAAGCTGCTGATCTTGAATTTGGGTTCCCTGTTTGATCGTCTGCTGAAATTGAAAACATTTCAATTTGACCAACTGTATTTGGATTTGGTGTCCAAATAACTTCTTCTCCCGGAAGTAGTGAAGTTGTTCCAGGAACAACGATAGCAGCTCCTTTTTTCAATACTCCGTTAGCTGGAACAGAATCAATTATAATTTTAATCAAGTCTGAATCAGACTCAGTTACTGAAGTTATTAAATCAGTATATTTTACAGTTACGGGAACATCATCAGAACTATCACCTGGAAGCGGAACCGGTAATAAACTTGGAGCTGCAATGGTAGGTTGTCTGTTTGTATTAGCAACTTGTACTCTAAAAACTTTATTTAAAATTGTAGGACCTGTACCAATATCACAAGTAAGAGTTAAGTCTTCATACCAAGAAGCTTGATCATTGTGAAAACTAGGATTACAAGTAATTGTAGTTGAATTTCCTATTGTAGATTCAGCACAATTTGTATCTACTCCAGGTGAAAGAGTAAAACTATTTACAGAGCCACCAGCACCATCATCACAAAAGATTGCAGCAGTTGCTTGGGTTGCACCTTCCGCAACATTTAAAGTTGGAATTAGAGAAAGACCAATCAGATCAACTTGAACAGTTTGTCCGGCGAGACTTAGTCCTCCGGCAGCATCAATAACTCTGACATTAAAAGCATTCGTGGTTCCAATATCAGCTATACCTGGGGTCCATTGTAATGTTTCACCTGTCTGAAAATTTTGAGGAGGAACCACTGTAATACCATTTTTCTTAAGAGTACCACTTAATACAGATTCAATTGTAAAATAAAATGAATCTAAATCAGCGTCAGTTATAAAGGGAGATCCTCCACCAACATCAGCGATAGTGAGTAAATCATTAAAAGTAATATTATAAGGAGTATTTGGAAGACCATTTGTAAACTTATTAAGACCAGTAAAAACTGGAAGTCTATTAACATCAGTCACATTAACAGCAATATCTTTATCGACTGTTTGACCTCCAAAGTTACATCTTACTGTTACAAGGGATTGCCAAGCAGCATGTCCAGTTTGATAACTTGGAGTACAGTCAAGTTGACTTACACCACTAGGTGAAGTTAAAACACAATTTGAATTTGGGGATTGATTCTGAATACTCCAATTGGGAACACTTACAGAACCATCGGTACAATTAAGTGCAACTGATTGTCCATTAGCACCTTCGGCTACAGAGAATGCAGGAGTATTAGTAAATGCTAAAACACTATTTACAAAGATTGGAACTGAAACAGCACTTGCAAGTGTCCCGTCATAAGCTTTAATAGTGAATGCTCCAACCGTACCATTACTTCCAGAACCTGGTGTCCATGTTAAATTTCCAGAACTAAAAATATCATTGGCCGTTGAAAAGGCATCACCATTTACTAGAAGCGAACCGCTATCAACAGAAGTAATTTTAAAGGTTACTGTGTCACCATCAGCATCTGCTTCATCAGTTACAGCAGACTCTAATTGGGCATAAGTAATAACAGTTGGTGTATCAGCTGCAGGACTTGATAAAGTTAAATTTGTAGCCGCTGAAACTGTTGGTGCTCTATTTTGATTAGTAACATTTAAATCAAATTGTAGAGGGTAATTTACTGAGTTAATAACACAATTAACATTGATCGTTGCAATCCAATCAATTTGAGAGTTTTTATAATCAGGTGTACAGCTAACTTGATTAGATCCATTAATGCTACAATTTGCATCATCATCACTCTGAGAAGCTAAAGTAACAGTTTGTGGATTTCCCGTCCCATCATCACAATTAACAATATTAGAATTAATTGGAGATCCTTCACCAACAGTAAGTGTATCGAAATCGTTATCTAAAATTTTAAAAGCAAATGGAGTAGGATCATAAGTTATGCCATATGGATTTTTTAAATAAACACCAACTTGTTCACTACCTTCATTAGCGATAAAGTCATCAATGATTGTTACACTAAAACTTTTATCTTGTTCCCCTGGACTAAAATTAACAACCCCGGGTATAAGAGTAAAATCTGAATTTTTTACCGCTGTAGTTGAAGGAACATAAATATCGTATTGAATACTTACGCTATTTTGTGCTTTTGTTGAAAGAGAAACGTATATCTGAACAGTTCCAGCATTCTCGGGAACAGAACCAACATTAAGTGTAGTACTTATTTTTGCGTGAGGTTTTCCGTTGCAAAATAAAATACATTCTTCCTCTTGTTGTTTGATACAAGAAGTAAAATTAGTTAACACTAAAGTTAGGAATGTCAGTAATTGCAGCTTTTTCAATAACATATATCTACTCTTCCCATTATTTCTCTATGTAAATTATCGGATAGTGCAGGCCATTCTATTAAATAAAAATGACACATTTGGCTATTCTGAATAAAAAGTCTTTAGTTTCAGTATCTTAGGTGTTTTTAAGGAGTAGATTGATTTACTCAATAAATTAGATCAAGTGATCAAATTTAGCTCAATTTATTGGCAACAGATGGATTTAACTATTTGAAAGTATAAGAATTTAGTAATAATACCCTAGGCTTATTCCAAATTTTGGACCTATAGCAATTGGAGCAAATTGCTCAAATGGTTGGGGAAGGTCAACATAGATTTGATTCGCAAAATATCCGAGTTCACTTCTGGCAACCCATCTTCCCCACAGGTCTGTTTTAAGTTCACCACCAAACCCACCACCTAGACCATAGCCATTAGCATTGAAATCAGCAGTTTGAATTTGTGTTAAGGGAGTTACTTTTATACTTCCAAGTGCTCTTGCTTCAATTCCTCTCCAACGAAAAACTCTGTAGGTTGCTTCAGCAGTAAATGTATAAGAAATAATTGTAACACCATCATTAGATAAAACAGTTGAGGTTTCAACACCAAATCTTAAATCTCTTTTATAGTCATAACGATAATTCCACTTCCCAGAGATACCAAAAAAGTTCAGTCCAATTTCCGTGGTTCCAAGAGAAGAATCTGTTGCAGCTCGTCCCATATAATTAGTAAGCCCTAGAGAAATATCGTGAGTTTTAGGTTTGGTAATTGTATTTTTATTTCCAAATCTTTTAAATCTTTGATCAATCATATTCATATCTCTTGAAATAGAAATATCATCGGTTTTTATATAAGCAACTTTTCCAGAGACAATTACAGGAACTACTTGTCCTGCATTTCGTGCTATCTCCCCAACTTTGATCCTTTTCCATTTAGGAAAAAATCCAATTGGATGCTTTTGTTTAAGATCGGCATAGATAATTGCTTTTTCTTTTGCAACAACTGCAATCTGAGCGGCCATTGATATTTGGCTAAATAAAAAACTAAAAATTAGAATTCTTCTCATCTCTTTAATTTTAACAAGTTAGATAGCTTTTGGGGGAATGAGGCAAGAATTCACCTATAAAATTGCCTAGGCAGCCAATAGCTGATAAAAACTATCATAACTAATGGTCCAAGAATGAAAGAAATGACTTTTATAGAACATTTAGAAGAACTGAGATTTAGACTCATAAGAGTTGTTATCATCTTAGCAGTTTCGTTTGTTATTTGTTATAGCATTTCAGATCAAATTTCAAATTACTTATTAGCTCCTTTAAAACTTGCTCTTGGCGATGAAGGCAAAATTGTTTTTCTAGGTCTCTTAGATAAAATTTTATCACAATTTCAAATTGCGTTTTGGTCCTCAATTATTTTATCTTCACCATTTTGGATGTATCAAGTTTGGGCCTTTATTAAACCAGGCTTACATAAGCATGAAGTTGTCGTGATCAGACCTTTTATGATTATTGCTTTCTTACTTTTTGCGTTTGGTGTAGCTTTTGGTTACTTTGTCGTTTTTCCTTTTACTTTTAAAACCATTTTAAGTTTTGGTGTTGATAATATTGAAGCGACTATTTCTTTAAAAGAATACTTAGTTCTAGCTTCAAAAGTTTTAGTTTTTTTAGGAGTACTTTTTCAACTTCCAAATGTGTTACTCATTTTGGGTTTCATGGATCTTGTTACAAAACAATACTTAAGATCAATTAGAAAATATGTTTATTTTGGTTTTGCTGTTGCAAGCGCAATTCTAACTCCACCAGATATCATTACTATGATGGCACTTTGGATACCTTTATCACTTCTTTATGAAATTGGTATTCTGGCCGTAGCCTTGATTGTTCATCCGTATTTAAAAAAGAAATATCCCGTTTAATTATTGAGCAAGAGCTAGCATTACTTCACGAACAACTTTTGCAGCAAAAGCTGATGAGTTTCCAGAAGCATCAATCATTGGGGCAAGTTCAACTACATCTGCTCCCACAAAATTTTTATCTTTTAGGATTTTTATAAGACTAATAAAACTGTGAAAATCTTCACCTCCGGCTTCAGGAGTACCAGTACCAGGAAAAAAACCTGGATCAAAGTAATCGAGATCGAGTGTAAGATATATTGGTTTTTTAGAATCAATTTTTTCAACTTTACTTAAGAAATCAGCACGTGATGAACAAAGAGTATTAATTTTTTTCATCTCATCAAATTCTTCTTTAGTCCCAGATCTAATTCCATACTGAATTAACGTTTGATCTTTTGTCATTTGCTCATGAGTTCTTTTCATTATTGAGGCATGAGAATGCTTATCACCAAGGTAGCCGTCTCTAAAATCTGCATGAGCATCAAGATGAAGAATTGTCAGATCGCTATATTCTTTTAAATACATTGAAATAGGGAAGTAGCTAATGGAGTGCTCGCCTCCAACTGTTAGAAGTTTTATTCCATCTTTTAATTTTACGTTATTTGTAACTTCAGCAAAAATTTCATTCATTAAATCAAAACGACTTGGATATTGAGGGATATTTCCTAAATCAAAGATATTATAATCCGTTGTCTCGCGATGTTGATAAGGAGAGTAAGATTCAACTCCATAACTAGCTTCTCTTAGGGCATTTGGAGCAAAACGAGCACCTGGTCTAAATGAAGTCGTCCCATCAAAAGGGAAGCCTATTAAATAAATTCCCGCTTCTTTGATACTATCTTTTGGTTCAGTATCTATGAATGGAGTGGCTCTATCTAATAAGTTCATTTATTCAATTCCTGTAATTTTCTTTTGAAAGTTTGATAAGGCGAAGGCACCTTTATGCCAATCCATATTATACCATTTTAAATTTCTTTGAAGATTTTGCATCTTTTGAACTTTAGCTGGATTAAGATTAGTTGGTTTTTTTGTTTTTGATGAAAAACCAAAAGTCCAAAATACACCAGGGTAAATTACCATTGGAGCAGAAAAACTAGCTACAAATGGGAACGCTTTTCGCATATTATTGTAAATGTTTTTGATACCAAACTGATCAAAAAATGGATTTTCAGTTTGATTCATCATGATTCCATCTTTTGTAAGAGCATCATAAACATTTTTATAAAATTCATCTGTGAATAAACCTGAAGCAAAATCTTCCGGATCTGTTGAATCTATAATTATAATATCATAGTGATTTTTTTTATTTTTAATAAATTCAATTCCATCAGTTGGAATAATATTCACTCTTGAGTCAGATAATCCTGAAGTACAGTCTGGAAAATAGATCTTACTTACTTCAATTACTCTTTCATCTATTTCAACAAGATCGATATTTTTAATATCCTCATGCTTTACAAGTTCTCTTACAATTCCGCCATCACCACCACCAATGACCAAAACATTATTGCAGTTCTCGCTAACCATGTACGGAATGTGACTCATAACTTCATGATAAACAAATTCATCTTTATCACTCACCATGGTCTTGCCATCAAGTAGTAAGAGTTTTCCAACGGCATCAGTATCTAATACTTCAATTTTTTGAAATTTAGATTGCTCTGAGTGAAGGGTAGCTTTAATTTTGTAGCCTTGAGCGTGGGTCGCATAAAAGGACTTTTCTATAAACCAATTTTCAGTATTCATAGGCGATTTATAAACCAATCTTAAGAGGATTTAAAGTAAAATTCTTCTAAATAACGCAACGCTCGACAATTACATTTAATTTTGCTCATGTTAGAGTCTTTTCATGATCAAAAACGCCCTAAATAAGCTTACGATAAGTCTATTAGTTACATGGTTTGTATTAACTGTGTTTGTTGATTTTTTTCTCATTCCATCTGCCTTTAGACAACTTGCTGATATTTTTATTGCTGGTGAGCTTGGAATTACTATCTTTTCAAAACTTAATACCTTTGAAATTATTTTTGCCGTGGTTTTACTAGGGCTTAGTATTTTTAGTTATATTAAGAACCCAAACAACATAAAAAAAATTAATATAATTATTTTTATATTTCTCACATCTATAGCTTCTATTTATTTCTTTTATTTAACTTCTAAAATTGCTCACCTCACTGAAATTTGGAAAAACTCAATCGTCATTAGTGAAGCTGCCATTGAAACAGTAAAATCGGAACATAATTTTTATCATAATTTATATATTAAAATCGATACAATTAAATTGGTACTTCTACTTTTTGGAATAGGTATTTCTTTAAATGAAAAAGGAGAGATCTCATGATCTTGATTACTGGAGGAACTGGTTTTATAGGTTCTGTATTGCTAGGGAAATTAAATGAATTGGGTTCGGATCAAATAATAGTTGTGGATCATGAAAATAATGGAGAAGCTTGGCTAAAGGAAAAAGGATTTAAATATTCTCAATATATTTTGGCCAATGATCTTCTTAATTCAGAATTCATAAAGTCTAAAACAAAATTTGAAGCAATTTATCATATGGGTGCTTGCTCCTCAACGACAGAAATGAATTTAGAATACTTGAAAAAAAATAATAGTGACTATACAAAAACACTTATAAATTATTCTCAAGAAAATGATATTCCCATTTGCTATGCTTCAAGTGCAGCAACCTATGGAGATGGTGAGCTTGGCTATGATGATGATCACACTAAAGTTGATGGTTTAAAACCACTTAATCCCTATGGAAATTCAAAGCAAGTTGTAGATCAATGGATGCTAAAAAATGAAAAGCCACCTAAGATTTGGTATGGAGTCAAATTTTTTAATGTTTATGGCCCTAATGAATATAAGAAAGGATCAATGAGTTCAGTTGTATTTCATACTTTCAATCAAATACAATCAAATGGATATATGAAATTGTTTAAGTCTTATAAAGATGGATTCGCTGATGGTGAGCAAATGAGAGATTTTGTTTACGTAAAAGATGTAGTTAATGCCATGATAGAGTTAATCAAAAATAAAGCACCAAACGGTCTATATAATTTGGGAACGGGGAAAGCTAGAACGTTTTATGATTTAGCTTCAGCAACCTTTAATGCCCTCGATTTAAAACCAGATATTAAGTTTATAGAGATGCCTGAAAATTTAAGAGGACAGTATCAGTATTTCACTGAAGCAAAAATGAATAAACTTCATAAGGCCCTTCCTCATTTTAAATTTCATAGCCTAGAAGAGGGTGTAAAAGATTATGTCGTAAATTATTTATCAAAAAATTGCGCACACTATACAGGAGCTTAAGTGAAACTAAATGGATTTAAAGAGGCATTGGAATTATTAAAAAACTTAGATACAGAAAGTCGAAATAGAATAATGCTTGATATGGCCAAAAAAGATCCTGCTCTTGTTGCTGCTTTAAAATCTAAACTGATTAGTTTTGAAGACCTTAAGAATTTAACTCCAGCTATGATGAAAGATTTATTAAGCACAGTCGATCCATATACTCTTGGAGTTGCTCTTAGAACTGAAGACAATGAAATAGCGGAGAAGTTAAAAACAATGATGTCTAAGAATAATGCTCAGGATTTAGATGATGGAAAAAATCAAGGTTTAAAATCTTTAACTGAAGTTCAAAAAATTCAAAATGAAGTTTTAGATAAAATTAATAAATTAGTAGACCAGGGAAAAATAATTATCAAAAATGATGATTCTGATGAGTATGTTTAGACCCTAGTTTAGGGACTATCTTGCACCACTAGCTCAAGTTGCCACCTTAGAAATTTTTCAATTTAAATATTTTGACACCTTGCTTTGTAAGGAAATAATAGCTAAGTCACTGTTTTCACTACTGGATCTTACAGCGGTTAACTTGTTATAATATTGGCACGGAATATGCTTAGTATAATCAGTAACAAACAAGCATAGGGATTTGCTTGATAGTTAACGAGAGAAGGATTTCTCAAAGAACAAATTCAGAACGAAAATATTAAAAGGAGTTTAGTATGAACACAACTGATGTAACTAAGTTTAAAAATCTTTTTGAAAATCTTTTACAGAGTGAAATTTTTGAAGCTAAACATTTAGAACTTTCTATTGTTGAAGAAGCAGCCAAAGGTGATGATGTTGATCGATTTAACGCAGAAAATTTAGCTCAGTTGGATATGCGTTTACAGGGAAGAAATGCAGTGTTTGCAAGAAAAATTAAAAAAGCATTAATTAAAATAGATGAAGGAACATTTGGCCTTTGTGAAGATTGTGGATGCCAAATCTCTAGTCAAAGATTACTTGCAAGACCCACAGCTGATCTTTGTATCAATTGCAAAGAAGAAGAAGAAAGATTTGAAGGTGGAACAAATCATGGTGGCAAAAAATCGGCTCAAACTACTAATGTAATTCAGTTTAAAGCTAAAGATAGTAGTAACTGGGATAGAGATATTGTTGCTTCAATGAATTCCTAAAAAGGAGTTCTATGGACCAAAGAAAGTACTTTGTTTTATCAGTGGGCTTAGCTTATTTATTTGTAATTTTTAGATATGTGTTTTTATAAAAGGGGTCTTACGGCTCCTTTTGTAATTTTTATGTGTAATTTCAGTATGTTATAGTTACATGTTTAACTGAAAAATGTTGACGCGCACTATTATTTGGTGCTATAAGTCATACATGAAATTGAATCAATTATGGGTCTTTGTTTTGGCCTTTTCATTATATTCTTGTGGGCAAAGACCCCAGACACCTCAAGCTTTACCCTTTGTAAATTTTAGTGAAGTAGCAGATAAATCTGAACTAAATATTTGGAATATAAATTCAGAGTGTGATTCTGATTCAACATTAGGTCATATCATTTATTTTGCTGATAGTTCAGATTCTGAAACAGCAGTTGAGAGAATTTATAAAATTGATGAAAGAAAAATATTAAATCAGAAAATTTACTATGGGGGAGTTTTCAAATCAATCATTTCTGAAAATAAAATTGAAAACTCTGTTTTAGCGCCCCCAAAAAACTTAAAAAATTTAAGATGCAAAAAGTATAAGCGAGATAGTATTAATCAAATTGCTCTAAATTCGATGGTCAGTATAGATATGGCCCAAACATTCTTAGAAAAAAGTTTAGTAAAGTTAAACTTACCAAAAATTGATCTGTATATTCATCCCATTCATGAAGTTGTGAGAGTTGATGAAGATCAAAATAAAATTTCAACTTATAAAAGTGATAATGCCGGTTACAGAAATAATCAAATGATTTATTTTCCTCAAAGTAATAAAAAGAAAGATACTGTTCGTTTTTGGGAAGTACCTTTTGTGACAACACATGAATTTGGTCATCATATTTTTAAAACACTTTTTAAAGATGGCGCTGAGGAAGGTTTAAAGCAAATAGGTTTTAATTTTAAAAGTATTGAGCTTGAAAAAAGTAAACTAAGTCACTACTTAGCATCAATCAACGAAGCCTTTGCTGATATTTTTGGGACATTATCACTGCATAAAGATTTTAATTCGCTTAAAGCTTTAGGGTGTTCAGCAATAGATAGAGATATAAAGATTAATAAATTTGCTACTGGTTATACGAAAAAATTAACGGAAGAATCAACTCTCATAAATATTGATAACAGTATTAAGAGCTTTACCTTTAATACTCCTTCTAATCACAATGAATTTAATTTTAACTTAAATAGATGCAATAATTTGAGTTTTAATAACGAGCATACTCTGGGTGCAATTATTGCTCACACATTTAATACATTATTATCTCAAATGGAAATACAGGATAAGGATAAACTTTCTATACTGGTTAGTTGGTTAGAAAGACTTCAGGAATCTTTTTTTATAGATCAATTTGAACCAGATTATATTTTAATTGGAATAGATAAATTCTTTACTGCAGTACGAAGTTCTCAGAAAATTGATAGCTTTGATGATAAAACCTGTAAGTATATTAAAGATTCAATGCCGATAGCTTTTGATATTTCTGGTTGTTAGAAAAGAGGGGGACAAAGCCCCCCCATTTTTTATAATGCTAAATTAGATAATTCTGAAATCAACTCTTGTGAACGTTTAACAAATAATTCTTTTTCTTTATTTTCTAATCCCTCACTTGAGATTTGAGCTAAATCTTGAACATGAAAACAGATTTTCTCAGCAAGATCTTTTTTCTCACCCTTATCCCAAATTTTAAGAGCATTTTTAATTAAATCATTTGAAGGATTTAATACTAATGTCTTTTTCATTGGTAGAGCAAACTGAGTATTTCCCATTTGCTGAGTCATTTGCTTGAATCTTTTCATTTGTTCATCAACTTTAAAGTAAGCTGCAGACTTAGAGTTTTTAATGTTCTTAACTTCAATATCAAGTCCCGCTGGATCGGCTTCATTTTCTTTAGTTTTGGGAGCTAGAACAGTTTCAAAAAGTTCTTTGATTTTTATATCAAGATCAGTTGCAGCTTCAGTTGAAAGAATTTCTTCGATAGCTGTATCAACTGAAGACCATCTTAAGGCATTTTCCCCTGTATGCTTAGATTCAATATGTTGCATATAGTGAGGATCAATATACTCATCAGTATCTAGAGCATGAATTCCTTCTTCTAATAGTTGTGAACGTAGAGAAAAATCAGATTTATTAATTTCAAAATTAATAAGTTTACCTTTCATTTTTTCTTTGTAATCAGCAGGTATAGATTCTTGGTACTCTTCAATCGTTACTAATTTTGCATCTGAGTTTTTAAATAAAGTATAAGGTAGCATTAGCTCTGAGAATTTTTCATCTCCAATAGATCCGTATTTTACGAATAATTGGATATCTTCCCATACAGTTTCATATCTTTCTCGATCAGTTTTAAAAAGTTTTTTAAGAGACTCAGCAACTTTTTTAACGATATAGTTTGAAATCTTTTTGATATTTGGATCTCCTTGAAGTGAAGATCTTGATACGTTAAGCGGTATATCTGTTGAATCAATACAGCCTTTTAATAAAGCTAAGAAATCCGGGATAACATTTTTCACGTTATCGGAAACAAATACTTGCTTTGAGAAAAGTTGAATTGAGTTTTCAGTTATGGGTTTATTTTTGTTAAATTTTGGAAAGTATAAAATACCTTGTAGTTCAAATGGATGATCAACGTTTAAATGTAACCAAAAAAGTGGTTCAGGGTCCATTGGGTATTGGGAACGATAAAAGTTTTTATAATCCTCATCTTTTAAAGTTGTAGGGTCTTTTTTCCAGATAGGCATAGTCTCATTGATAAAATCAGCTTTTATCTCACGCTTATCTTCTGGTTTTTCTGCTTTAGCATTTGCTTCTTCAGTTTCTTTAATTGATTTAAGATCTTTTAGCTCAATTTGATATGGCATAAATCCACAGTAACGAGTTAAAACTGATCTTGTTTTATATCCATTTAAAAATTCTTTTGAATCATCATTAATATAAAGAGTAATAGAAGTACCAATTTCGTTTTTATCTGAATCAGCGAAAGTAAATTCAGTATCACCTTCACAAGTCCACTTCGTTGCTTTTGATCCTTCAGTCATAGAAAGAGAATTTATTTCAACTTTATCTGCCACCATAAAGGCTGAGTAAAACCCAAGACCAAATTTACCGATGATTTCATCACGAACTTCTTCTTTGTTGAATTCCTTCATTTTGTTAGCAAATTCTTCTGCCCCAGAGAAAGCTAGTTGAGCAATATATTTTTCCACTTCTTCTTCAGTCATACCAATACCATTATCATTAATAGTAATTGTCTTATTAGCTTCATCAACTAGCACACTAACTTTTCCAGTTGGAGTTTCAGAATTGGAGTTACGAGCGATAGTCTCTCTTTTTTTGATGGCATCACAGGCATTTGAGACAAGTTCTCTTAAAAAGATATCATGCTCTGAATAAAGCCATTTTTTAATAATGGGAAAGATGTCGTTTGTACTTACTGAAATTTGACCAGTTCGGCTCATTTATAACTCCTTGATAGTTTAATTAGTGAAAATCTATACTAGACCAATATGGGGGCAAATGAAAATTCGTCAAGGCTCTATAC
>CAYGTU010000042.1:0-18729 GCA_964352945.1 uncultured Bacteriovoracaceae bacterium | reverse complement strand
GTTTAATTCTACATCATCTGAAGAAGCTTCGGCTCTTGGGATTTCAATACTTGAAACATTAACCAAAGCTGGAACAAAAGTTATAATTTCGACACATCACCAAACGCTTAAAATACTACTCCACGAATCTAAGGATTTCGAGTCAGCGCACATGGGTTTTGACGAAACAACACTATTACCTACTTATAAAATTCATTTTGGAGCCCCAGGTTCTTCAATGGCAATTGAGATATTTGAACATTTATCTAATAATTTTTCTCTAGGTAAAAACATTGTTGAACGAGCGAAGAAGTTTCTTATTAACAAAGAAGTTCATTACGAAAAACTTCTATCGATGATTTCAAAAAAAGAAAATGAATTACAGAAACTCATCACTGAAAACAGTCGCCTAAACTTAGAATTAAAAAATCAAAAAGATGCTCATCAAGGTGTTTTAAATTTAGAGAAAAGTAAATTTATAAAAAACCTAGAGATTGAGTTTGATAAAGCCAAAGATAAGGCACTTTCAGTTTTAAGTGATATCAAAAATAATAAATTAAAGAGTGAGAATAAAGTTCATGACAAAATAAATGAAATAAAAAAGCAGTATATAAACAAAGATATTGCGAATTTATTCACAAAAAACATATTGGAAAAGAAATCACATATTAATATAAATATTGGTGATTATTATTTCTCTAATCTTTTGAATAAGGATGTAAAGATTCTCTCAATAAATGAAAGAAAACAAACGGCTAAAGTTCAAAACAAAGCCATTACAATAGATATTCCGCTCAGCTCATTAGTTTCAAAAATTAAAATTAATAATAACGTAGAGATTAATATTCAAAGTAACACAGAAGCTCTTTTATCATATAATTGTCTTGGTATGAGATTAGATGAATTTCAAAACTTAATTCACTCAATTATCACTGAAGTTTTGTGTGAAAATATTCCATTTGCCGATATAATTCATGGCCATGGAGATGGAGTTCTAAAAAAATGGTTACGCAAGTTTATTAAAGACCATCCCCAGTTAACCTGGGAGGATTCCCAAGAAGGTAATGATGGCTCGACACGAATATTACTCAAATCTAGTTAATTTGATTAAAGATTCTCCATGGTCTCCATTTAAATACATCATCGTCCCCTGTCCATGGAAATGGAAGTGACATAGAAAACCAAATTAGAATTGCTCTACCTTTTATGTATTCAAAAGGAACATATCCCCAATATCTCGAATCATATGAGTAATCTCTATTGTCACCCATAACAAAAACTTTATTTGCAGGAATTGTAATTTCAGTTAAATCTCTTACTTGTTCACTAGCATTGTTAAGATCGAATTGAGTTATAAATTCTTTGTCTGAAAATTTATTTTGATAAAAATCAAATAGATTTCTTTTATATTTTTCATCCATATCGCCCATAAAAAGCTTTCCATCAACTTTTACCCTCTCGATAGGTTTTCCATTTACATAAACCATCTTATCCTTAATCTCTAACGTATCTCCAGGTAATGCTATAACCCTTTTGATATAGTTTATTGATGGTTCATTAGGAAACTTAAATACAACGACATCACCACGTTCAGGTGTTTCTTGTTGGCCTAAATATATTGGATCAGTATACCAGTCTGAAAAGGGTACTTTAAAACCATAAGAAAACTTATTAACAAGTATAAAATCACCAATCAGTAGTGTTGGTATCATTGATCCAGAAGGAATTTTAAACGGTTCAAAAAATGTAGATCTAAAAGCTAGAACTAATACTATGATTTTTAGATATGAAGGCCATTCAACTTTAAATTTTTCCCAAAAAGTCATATCTTCAATTGATTTTTCTTCAGTTTTTTCAATAGTATTTTCTATGCTCATTTAAATTAAATCCTTTTTATATTTTCCGTAATAGAAGTCTACTATCTCTTTTGCTAAAATTGTAGACTTCACATACCACTTATTTACATTAATATTCATTACACATATAGAAATGCCCTTGCTCATCCCTTCTTGGGGCATTGCAAAAGTAACAAACCAGTCTCTTTTTCCGTATGGTGCTCCGCCTGTAAGAGTTCCTGTTTTTCCGCCATATATTAAATTGTCTCGCAATTTCTTTTTAAGTTGATAATGAAAAGCTCTAGCTGTTCCCTTTTTAGATGTCAAAATCATCATTTCCTTAAGTTTGTGTGCTACCTTTTCAGTTAATATCTGTTCACCGAAACCATTATTGCTCCAAGCTTTTTTCTCAGTATGAATATCTTCAATATTTTTAATCAAAACTGGTCTTTGAAATAATCCATCATTTGCTACTATTGAAGCTATAACAGCCCCATGAATTGGATTCATCATTGTAATTTGATTAAACCCACTAGCTAGTTCTGCAAGATTATATGTCCCCTCTGCTACTTGAAATTTTGAAATACCTAAATTTAATTCTTCTAAAAGATCTTCATTAAATCTAAATCTTGTCGCCATTTCGTGAAGACTTTCTGGTGATAAATTATTTATCGCTGCTTTTCCAAAGATAACGTTATTTGAGTATGCAAATGCTTTCTGAAAACTAGTCCATCTATTCCACTTACTGGGCATGTTTTTTAATTGATATTTGTATAGAGTTGTTGAACGACCTTTATATTTAAGAACTGTATCTGGTTCTATTTCTGAATTCTCAAGTAAGTCGGCTGCTGTAATTACTTTAAATATGCTGGCTGCTGGATGTGAAGAAGAAAACGTAACATTTCGTCCAAATTTTCTTGTGCTTCGGGTGTAATCTATAGCTGTTAGCAATTCTCCCGTATCATTGTTAATAACAACAACTGAAGCATAATCTGAAGAGTATCTTCTTAATCTTTCCTTGATAAAACCTTCTAGCTCTTTATCAAATGAATATTCGATTTTATAATTTCTATTATTAACTTTTACAAAGCTAATCCAATCTTCAGTATCTAAAAATGAATTTGAAATAATGTCGCGAATATTTTTTAAGACGTAATTTTCTTTGTTTTTTGCGTTGTGACTGTCATCACCCTTATCAAAACTCTTATAATTTACGTAAATAACCCCTACAACTAATATCAGCGTAAAGAGGCTCATTCTTTTTACAAAATTATTCACCCTTATACCCAATACCAATAATAAAAAATTCCTTACTTATACTTCTTGTCGATTTAGGTTTTAACTTGTGAAATTTTTCAAATTTTTTTTGAACTTCTTTTAAATAAATCTGAGCATCATTACTATCAAAAACTTTAATTACTGTATTTCCGCCAATTCTTAAAAACTTTGGCATCCAATGAAAAACCATCTCTACTAACTGTAGGCTTCTCGCTTGATCAACATCCTTAATACCTGTAGTATTTGGTGCCATATCTGAAAGAACGACATCAAACATTTTATTCACACCCAACTCTTCAAGTGATTGAATATCATTTATATCTTTTTGAAATAATTTTATATTATTAATACCTGTGATTTTATCGTTGATTTCTCTAACGTCCAAACCAACAACATAGGCCTCAGGTCCTATTTTTTTGGAAGTATACTGAATCCAACTTCCTGGGTGATAGCCAAAATCAACTACACAATCACCTTTTTTGATTACATTATATTTCACGTCAATTTCTTCAAGCTTATAAATACTTCTCGCCAAGTAATTTTCTTTCTTAGCCTTATTAAAATAATGATCTTTTACTTTAAAACCCATATCTCTCAATTTATTTTTAAAAAATTTATAATTTTATTTTTATTTTCTTTTTTACACCATAAAAAGGGTGGTTCAATTATATTTGCTAAAGAAGTTGTTTCGTTTTTATTTTTATCAATACATGTATATCCAGATTGAAAACATAGTATTGAACCAGCAGCTATATCCCATATATTTTTTGGTTTTTTTGTGACAACGAAATCAATCATGCCACCTGCTAACAAACCCAACTTATAAGCGATGCTTCCCATTGGTAAAATAAAAACACCTTCTTCTAAACACTCTTCATATAGCCCATCATTATATTCGGATCTTGATACCATGCCTTTGAGCATTGATGTCTTAGACGAACCTGTATTAATAAGCATTTCTGAGTCGATATAATACCCATTAAAAGGATTATATACAATGCCGAAGCTATCATGAGCTATATCGTTGCGACTCATTACGGCAATAGATATACTTGATTCGAGAGTTCCATCAACCAATCCTCTAGTGCCATCAATTGGGTCTACAATTACCGCTGGAAATTTTAATTCGATTTCATTCTCTTCAGAGTAAAAAGTATAACTGGGTAAATGTTCTTTAAAAAAATTCTCAAGCTCTTCAGATAGGAATAAATCAAGTTTAGTGACTAAAGTACCATCAGACTTTTTACTGATGTCAGAAGATACAAACTCCTCTTGAATCTTCTTTATCTGTCCCTCTAGGGATAAAAGTTTGGTTTTAAGACGGCTTTTCCACATTTTTTATTTATTTTCTTACATATTATCACATTGCATATAAACAATCATTACTCAAAAAAGGACTTATTAACTAAAAATATTGAGTTTTCCACATAGCTCAACCATATCCGACAAAAATAATACAACTTTAAGATTTAGAAGAAAATCTGTGAAATCGATGACTTAATGCAAAGCATTTATGACATCTACCAACATTTGATAATAAAGAGCAAAAATTAGTTCTTGACTTGAATTTTTTTCCCCAAAAATTGAGAAAAAAGTTAAAAGTAAAAAACTAAAACGGTTTAAAATATGTCTAATCGGGTATTTGCTCAATGTGAGCAAATACGTCAAATACGACTATTTTATCTTAACCCTGATAAACAGAAAGCAATTCCACCCAACCATCTCCAGCTATAGAGAGCGCGAAAATATCCTTATCATCACCATGAGATGTATAAACACTATCAGCAATTAATTTAATTCCTGTACTGTCTACATAAACGAATGGGGTTGAAGAAGATAAATTCTGACGAATCGATTGGTAAGATGAAACAAAATCTGAAAACAGTTGTTTTGTATGGCCTGAAACCAGCAATGGTCCTCCTTAGCCTAAGCACCTATCTTAATTCTAACTGATATAAATTTTAATACAAGAAATTATTGCTTGAGGAATTTGAACAGGATTTTTATACGACCTTCAAAGTGTGAGTCAAGTAAACTAATAAGAATATAGACCACATAGATCATGTTTCTTTTCTGCCTTAACCGAGAAATAGTCTGAAATATTAACTCTATTGGAAGTAAACTTAAAAAACCTAATAACGATATTAGAGAAATACTTACGTATTCGTAACCAATCACGGGTAAAAGTAACAAAAGGAAAAAAGAGCATATTAAGAGTAAGTCCATCCTCTCTTTTTCTAATTGAAATTCATTGATACTTTTTATATCTGTTTTTAACCACTTCAAACTAAAAACAAATAATCCCAATATACTTAAGGTATAGAACGACTTCTTGTAAAATATATCTACAACACTTTCACTTATTAAACCTAATCGAATGAGTGAAAAGTTATTCCAACTACTTGGGTAAAATAGTAAGCAAACAACTGTGAGACAAATACCCAGAATTGTATAGCGAATCAACTGTTTTCTATACCAAGTTGTCTTCGAATTATTTGTAAAAAAATACATAATAATTAAATTGGCTACATGTAAAAAAGCATAGGCGCTATTAAAAATACTTCCCAAGAATGTAATTAGTCCTACGAACAAACCGGACCTATAGGTCGAGCTTTTCTTACTCCACAATTGGGCCCAGACCCACAGGACTGGGAATGTGGCCATGGAGGTTTCGAGTAAGTTTTTATTTAATAACTTAGCTAAACCCCAAGTTGAGATCACAACAAAGCCACCAAGTATAGCGAGTCTTCTTGAAACGAAATACCTAAACAAGCAGTATAAAGTAACAATAAATATTCCAATTCCCCAAAAGTAAAAAAATGAATACCAGCAAAGCACCAAAAGTTCTTTGTTTTTAGCAAATGGTAGAAAGTTAATATACAGAAAATTCCACAATAGTGGACTGATAAACTCATGTGGATCTAAATATAGTTTAACTAAATCAATATTTTTAAATTCATTTAAATTAGGAAAGCTAAAAACAAACATTAAAAACATTAAAAACAAGACTGTTTTTTCAAATGAATCTAAATATTTAATCTCTCCTAATTGATTAGAAAAAGAATCTTCTAATATTTTCCCTCTTGTTGGCCAGGAGTTAATTAACCCCAGACATACCCAAGCTCCCCAATAGAAATACTGAACATAATTTGCTTTGAAAAAAGTAAGAATATTATAAAAAACAATAAATAAAATAAAACCCAAAATTGATCTGTATACAACTCTATCTAAGCTAGAATTTGTTCTAAAAAATATTTTAAGTCTGTAATCAACTTCTTTACCAAGCAGGTACCACTGAGTAACAACAAAACCGATATAAAGGGCTATTAAAAATATTTGATTAGGTTTATTTCCAGCGCTTTCAATAAAAAAAATAGGAAAGAGTAACAGAGAAAAATAGGCAACTATCTTTTTAATAAAGAACTTCGCCTTAGCTAAATGTATATTCTTTCCAATTACTTCTATTTCACTCATATAGTAAATTATTATATACCTATTTCTCCTTATTTAGGAGGTTGCAAGCTTTTCTTCCCTATTGCATCAAAAACTAACTATGTTACCCTGATAGTGGATAATAGTGCCTTAAATCAGGAGGATTTTTGGGTATTTCATTCGGTTCCATTCAGTCAGGACTCCCGAAAGATATAGTTCAGCAAATTGTTAAAGCTGAAAGGATTCCTATTGCCAAAATGGAAGAAAGCAAAGCTAAAGTATCTAATAAGAAAAAACTTCTAGCTGAACTCGAAGGCTATTTAACAAACGTCAGAACAGAACTTAATAAAAGTAAATCAGATCGATCCTTAAGAGAATTAAAAACAGAAACCAATGAAGATATGCTAGGGGTAACTCTAGATAAAAATATTGCGAATACTGGAAATTACGATATTGAAGTAACTGAACTTGCAGAGAAATCTTCTGCTATATCAAATGGTGTAGAGGATCCCGAAAAAACATATCTTGGTGTTGGGTATATTGAATACACTCTTCCTGACGGGACAGAAAAAGAAATATTTATAGATGCGGAAAATGCAAACCTTCGAGGTATTGCAAGGCTAATTAATGAAGACAGTAAAAATGGCTTAGGTGCAACCGTTATAAACGATGGTCACGGTGGCGATGAACCATGGAAACTCATAATTTCAGTTCGAGACACTGGAACTGATAATAAAGCTACTTTCCCTTATTTATATTTTATTGATGGCGAAGCTGATTTATATCTTGAATCTGAAAAACAAGCTAAGAATGCCAAAGTTAAGGTTGATGGATTTGAAGTTGAAGTTGATTCAAATTCTACAGATAAAATTATCCCAGGTGTAACCTTGGATTTAAAACAAGCAAAACCTGGACAAAAAATTAAACTAGATATTAAAACTGATACTAAAAAGGTTGCAGGAAAACTAGATGAATTAGTTAAAGCAGTAAATAAAGTTTTTGAATTTATTCATGCTCAAAATAAAATGGATGAAACAACTGATACATCCCAGACTCTCGGTGGAGATATCACTCTTCAGACAATTGAATCAAGACTTAGAGCTGCTGTCTTTACTCCTGTTGTAACTAAGACTGGATCAAAGCGGTTAAGTGACATTGGTGTTTCCTTTCAAAAAGATGGTCAACTAACACTTGATTCCGCTAAGTTTGAAAACATGATTGCAAATGACTTTAATACTGTAAGTGAAATCCTAACAGGGACATATTCACTTGAAACAGGTAAGCAAAAAGGTATTTTTGATAATTTAGGAGATATGGTTGATTACGCACTTAGAGCACAAACTGGTGTTATTGATTCTAGAAAAAATGGATTCCAATCAAGAATAACTCAGATCGATAGACAAATTGAAAACAAAGAAAGAGTTGTTGCTCAAAAAGAGCAGAATTTAAAACAAAAATTTGCAAGATTAGAAGAAACAATATCAAAATTAAAATCTCAAGGTGGGGGATTAGCAGCACTAGGTGGTTCTGGGCCGCAAATTCCACAACTTGGTTAATTTGGAGGATTAAATAATGACATACGGATTAGGCGCTTACAAAAAAACATCAATTCAAACAGCGTCAAAGGAAGAAATTCTTTTACAGCTTTATCAAGCAGCAATTAAAAATTGCAAACTTGCTACCTCAGCAATTGAGAATAACGAAATTGCTAAAAAAGGTGAACACATTGGAAAGCTTCAAGATATTATTATTGAATTAAATAATTCTCTTGATTTTGAAGTAGGAGGAGATATTGCGAAAGAACTAGCCTCACTTTACGATTACATGATGTATTCGACTACTCAAGCTAATATAAAAATCGACAGTGAACCTTTGAAAGGCGTTTTGACTGTTTTACAAACTCTATATAATGGATGGCACGAAGCTATTAAATCGCTGAAGAATGAAAAACAAGCCACAAAGTAAATTACTTCCTTATTTAGAAAAGCTTTATGCTCTACAGGACAAAATTCGAGAGGCCATCAACAAAGAAGAAATTGATAAGGTTATTGAATTAGTAGAGAATCGAGGTAGGCTATTACTCTTAATAGAACGACTTGCCTCAAAAGAAATTAAAATAGATCTTAGAATACAAGAGCTCATTGATAAGTTATATTAAAATTCCCAAGATTTTAATAATGAAATAAATTCATAACTTACTGTCTTAAGCGACAGTATTACTCAACAAATTGCCCAAACCTATAAAAATAAGGTATCATTAAGAGGTTATAAGTCCACAAGTAGTGGACGCTAATTTTACAGAGAACTAAAAAAATTTTTAGAGTCTCAATCTTATCAAGGACGAAAAGATATGAGTGCAAATGCGAATGAAATTCTAATTGAAAATTCCAAAGTTAGTTTACCTATTCCAGTTATCAATGGATGTTACCTTCATTCAAGATTTAATCCCTTAAAAGAAGCTGAAGAGTTTGCTGAAGAAAATTTTAAAAAGGTAGCTTCAAAATCTCATATAATAATTTTAGGCTTGGGTTTTGGTTATCATGTAAATGAACTCGTAAAAAAAATAACTCTACTAACTACAAAATATAAAATCCTTATTGTAGAGCCAAACCAAAATCTAGTAACAAAGTTTAATGACATCTTTAGTTTTGATGATCCCAATATATCGATTGTGTGCGAAGAAAGTGTTGAAGACTTTTTCTTTAATGAATCACTTTTAACTTTTTTTAGAAATAAGCCTGCTGTTTTAATTCACAAGCCTTCTTTTAATTTGAATAAAGATTTCTATACTAGATTCTTATCGTTTAAAGCTCCAAAAGAGGTTGGCCTATACGCCAAAAAATTAAATACTGATGAGCTTCATGATTACTTCATTGGCAATACAGGATCACTGGAAGATGTAATCAATAGAAAATGTATGGCGATTAAAATAGAAAATAGAAATGACTACCTAGTTCAAATAATAGGAGAACTAAAATGAGTAACAGAATTATAATAGCTACAAATCCTGCTGACATTGCTATTGCTGCTATATATGCAACAAACTCAAGAAAAAAATATACACTTATAACTCGAACACAACATAAAGACTGTGCTGACAGTTTTCACAGTTTTAGTGAAGTTGTTCTTCTTGACGGTGATCTAATTAGACAAACTCTTAATTCACCTTTAGTTCATGACGGAATTGCAGTTAATGCTATTTGGGATAAATTAAGTACATATCAAGATATTTGTGAAGAAATTGTTAACATTAGTCAAAATAGACTCTCTTCACTTATAACAAGTTATTTAAATCCGAAAAACTATTCTGGGGCAAAAGTTAATAGCTTCAATGACTTAATGTATAAAACTAAAATTGATGCTTATTTTGCAACAAGCAACAAAAATGATTTGTATTTAAATCGTATAGAGGGAATTTTATTTTCAGACAATATTAATTTTACTTCAAAACCTATTCTAAATCCTGATCAAAACTTTGAAAATATCTGCAGAAATAATTTCACTAAGATAAGAGGATCTTTTAATGGAGAAAAAACTCATATTATTGGGATCGATTTAAAGTGTTGCTCTGTAACAAAATTTGAAACAATTGAAAAAATAATAAGAGATATTCAAGTTGAAACAAATTTTTTTCCTGTTTTACTAGCTGATAAAAATGCAGATAAGACACAATTAGAGGCCATTAACTATTTAAACAGTCAGTTCAATAATTCTTTATTAACTGTACGTTCTGATAGCAAAGCTTTAATTTCAGTTTTAACTAACCTCGATTTAATCATCACATCTGATTCATTTACAATTACTTTTGCAGACATGACCGACACTCCATCGATCCAATTTTGTAGTTCCTTAAATAATTTAACTGATTACTCCCTCTATTCTAACTACATTTTTGATTTATCAAGAATATCGCCTGAATTTACATTAGAAGTTTGCGATGTAACAAACAATATTTTAAATGGGCATAAAATTGAAAATATTAATGGTCTCTTTAAAATTAAAACTGGAAAACTTGGAAGATATCCTCATGGTATTTCAGAAGAACAAAATACAAAGATGCTACTTAAAAGAATGTATTTAAATGTTCTGCATACAGGTGATAAAATTAGTACAAATAATTTAAACTTAAGTAAAGATATCGTTAAGCAACTTTGTTCGGCAGAAAAGGTATCTATTCTTGATTTAGGAAAACTTATTCTATCATCAATTAGGCTTTTAAAATCAAAGTCTAATAATAAGTCAGCGACTGAGCAGTTTATAAATAACATTGATCAAATACTAAGATATTGCGACTCAGATAATATGTTATCAATAGCCTGTAAAATGTTTCAGAATGAAATTAATCTTCTGCCAAAAAGTAATTCAAAGGCGAACAGTATTGTCGCTGAAAAAATATTATTTAATTTAAAAAATGATCTAAAGGTTTTAAACAGTATTATGGATGAATTAGTGAATATTTCTCCAGACATTACGACTTCACAACCAAGAATTTAGACAAAGGAAATCTCATGGATGAGATAAAAAAAGAAATTTTAACAGCGCTTGAAAAAGTTAATGAAAAGTTGAAAAAATCGACTGATCTTTCTAATAATGATCTCGAGCTTTTACTTTTGACTTCACTTCTTGAAGAGGAGAAATCATGAGTAACAAAAATATTTGTGTAATTCAACTTACAAGAACCGGGGATATTATTCAAACTTGCCAAGCGGTTCATGCTGCTAAACTAGAAAATCCTAACTTCAAATTCACTTTAGTTGCCAGAAAGACCTATTTAAAAGGCTTGGAATTCATAACAGATCAAATATTCGAAAAGACTCACACTCTAGACACCAAAGAAGTATTCGAGGGTAATAATTTAGTGGGCTCTTCAAAAAGCATTTCCTCTTTAATTACGAATATAAATCAAGGGGATTTTGATCTCGTTGTAAATTTATCTTATTCAAATACGTCAGCTTACTTAACTTCACTTATCAAAGGAAAAAGTAAAGCTGGGATAATGATGAACAGACAAAACCTAGTCGAAGTCAACGATACATGGTCACAATTTGTTTATGCAACAATTTTAAATGGTCAATACTGCCCGTTCAATTTAGTTGATATCTTCAAAAAAGTAATAGGTGTTAATTCGTTTACAAATGTGTTCACTGAAAATGAAAACCCAAAAGATCAAATAGTAATACATCCATTTGCCTCACAAAGAAAAAAATCTTGGGGTCACTCAAAATGGATTGAGGTAATTTATCAATTACTTAAAAACAATCAAGAGCTAGATGTTATTTTGGTTGGCGCTCCAAATGAGCAAGAAGAAAGCCAATTAATGGCCTCGTCCAAAATACTCTTAAAATATCAAAGCAGAATTAAAAATTATGTTGGCAAAACTACAATTGAGCAAACTTTTCAAATAGTCAGAGAAAGTTAGCTGTTTATTGGTCACGATTCAATGGTTTCTCACTTGGCTGCTTTAAATTCAACCCCGTCTATTATAATTTCGCTCGGGATTGTAAAGCCTTTTGAAACAACCCCATACTCAGATGTAGTAATAAATCTTACTCCACATATTGGATGTTTCCCTTGTAATCTCTCTACTGAATGTGATCTATTACCATGTCATGCTAAAATATCACAACAAGCCGTTAGTTATTTAGCAGGAAAAATGTACAACAACGAAAGACTAGATAGTAGCGAGATGAAAAAAGATTTATCTCCGTTTGTGCTATCTGGTATAAATGCATATTTTTCAGTATTTAATGAACATTCTTTAGATCTAATTCCTCTCTATGAGAATGATCAAGCTGCTCCACAAATTATGAATTCATTTTATCGAGTTCTATGGAATTACTATTTCAATCAAAATGAAGTCCCTGCAAAAATTCCTAAAGTAAACGATGATATAGCAAACAATTTACTAAATACTCTTGAGGGAATTAAAAATTTATTCGAATTGAATGGATTTGCTAATAGATTTGCTACTGATATAATTCGAGAATCAGATTCCAAAGATATTAACATCCAAAAAATAAAAGATTTAAGCAAAAAGTTACAAGAAGTAGACCAACTCGCACAAGTTACTGGTAGAACTTTTCCTAGTCTAAAACCAATTATCAATTTTTTCTATGTTGCAAAAGCCAACTCTAAAGGAAGAAATATTGTTGATTTAGCAAAGGAATCAATTGGTTATTACCAAGATTTCAACAATCTTTTAAGTGTTCTCTTTGAGCTAATAGAGCAATCAACAAAGGGTCACCAAGAAAGTACAAAAGGTGCGAAAAATGATGGAGCTTCAAGAAAAGATTGTTAACAACAATCTCATTCACTTAATAGACTCATTACTGGCCCATATAGAAACGACTTCTGATCTATCTTCAGAATTAGTTAACTATATAAAAAGTGAAGATACTGTTAATAGAACAGTTAAGTTAAATACTTTAAATGAGTCTCTAGATATTTTTGTAAAAGGAGTTATAATGCTCCATAGCAAATACAAGGCTTTTGAACAATACACTCCAATGGAAATGAACACTTTAAAGACTGCAGAGATCCACATGCTTTCTATTCTTAAGGGCATTAAAATGGCTCTAGAGAAATCTGACGATATAATACTTATGGACTTGATTGAATATGAGCTAAGGGATAATCTTACTCAGTGGAAAATACGAGTGCTACCAAAGTTAAAAAATCTGATTTTATAACCTTATCTTATTCGGATAATGTAAATCCCCAGTTTATAGAAAATCTCTTGATTGATAACACTAATTTAAAGCTTATCAAAAAAGAGGCCGACATAAAGTTAGATTATGATGCCGGACTTTTTATAATATCTTCAGAGAAAAACAGATATTATGCCAAAGATGATTATATAAATCTGAAAAATATCATTAATTTAATTTCCAAAGTTAACAATCAGAAATCCCTTTTCAAAGAACGAAAAATCAATGACCTTATACTTAAAAAAGTAGACAATAAAAAATACAATGAGTGGAATACATTAAAAAAAGAACTCAAGGTTATAAGTAGTAAATCAACTACTCTATTTACATTTCCAGAGTTTTTTCTTCATTCTAAATTTTTTAAAAACTATCTTTCTGTAATGGTCTTTATTCATGAGAAGGGTTCAAAAACGGTTGATTGCTATATTTACGAACATAACTTAGGTAAAAAAGCCACAACCTACACTATAGATACATTTAATAAACTTTTTAGCACTATCAAGAAAAGTAAAAGTAAGTCATTCTCATTAACAACATCACAAAATTTAAATTTAGATTTTGCAGGTTCATTTCTTGGAAAAGAATACAATTTCACAACCAATAATGCCATTTTACTCTTATCAAGAAATGATTTCTTAACTCCATCTTTAGAGGAAATCAATAACTTTGATATGTTCTGTGATTACTTAAAACCTGTAATTGGGGAATTAATATCGAGAGAGAAAAATTTTCTAAAATTTAAGGATATATTTCACTCAATTGAAATGTTTCCGCTTCCTTTGGAAATATTAAGTAAAAACGGAGAACTTTTATTTGCAAACAATAATTCTCATTCAGATACAAAGAGTGAACTTATTGAACAAATTAAAAGTGAAGAGTTTGATATTAATATATACTCAACATTTGAAATTGAGCAAAGCACATCAGATGTCTTTCACTTTCAAAGAATTTCTTTGCTCGGAGAGCTTTTAAATACTCTTAAACACGAACTCAGTAACCCTCTGTTCGGAATGTATTTAACAGCAACATTGTTAACTGATTCTGTGGACGGTGATAATCTTGAAATGGTTGGCGAAATTCAAAATGCCATTAAGAGATCGCAAGATATCATTGAAAATATCTCTACGTTATATAAGGCCGATTCAACTTATGAGGATTTTGATATTGTAAATGTTATCAATGACATTTTTCTCATCTCTAAAAGTGAAACAAAATCTGTATTAAAAACAATTAACACAAATAATATCACCGACTCTGATAGGATATTACATACAAATCCTACATGGGTCTCTCAGATAATTTTTAATTTAATCATAAATAGTTCTCAAGCAATGAAATCTTCAAACATTGTTTCACCTGAGATAGTAATTACACTTAATAAAGATGAGCAATTTATGTATATTGAAATATCCGATAATGGCCCAGGCATTAAGAATGTAAACCCAGATGAGGTTTTTAAGCCATTTTTCACTACAAAGAAAAATGGGACTGGTCTAGGGCTGAATATTTCTAAGAATTTACTTTCCAAGCTAGGTGGTGATATAGAATACCTCTCTAAAGCAGAAAAAAGTGGAGCGAATTTCTTAATTAAATTACCTTTATGAATATATTAATAATAGAAGACGAAATTTTAATACAAAAATCACTTAAAAAACTTATAGAGCTAAAGGGTCATGCTGTAAGCGCTACTGGAAACGGGAAAGAAGCTATTGAGCTAATTTTAAGTAATACGTATGACAAAATAATCTGTGATTTAATGTTGCAGGACATAACTGGATTTGACATAATTGAGGAGTCTAAGCAAAAATTTGATATCAAGCAGATAGCAAAGTTATTTATAATAATGACTGCATATAGTTCTGATCAAGTTTTATCAAAGGCGAGATCATATGGTTGTAAAGTTATAAACAAACCTTTTGATAATATAAACGAAACTTTAAAAGAAATTTTACTATGACAAAAAAAATAGCATTTACATTAATTGTTCTAAAGCCTACAAAAATAAGTAATATGTCTAATCTTTTGCCCAATTTATCTGAATGGTTAATAAAGAGAAAAGTAACTCCGGTTTTTATAGAGACTGAAAAAGATCGAATTAAAAAACATTTCTCGGAAGCTCAACTTGATAAAATTGTATTCTTAGATAGTCTATCAGCTTTTAAGAAAGCTGATCTCATCATGTCTATTGGTGGAGATGGAACATTAATTGGTACTTGTAGAAGAGTTATTAATAGCACACCCATTTTTGGTGTTAACCTTGGTCGTCTAGGATTTATAACTGAGTTTAATAAAAATGAATTTTACGAGCAACTGTCAGATGTTTTAAAAGGTAATTTCAAAACATTTAATAAATCTTCTTTTAGTGTTGAGGTTGTTAGAGAAGGAAAAGTGGTAACTAAGAGCATATTTATTAATGATGCCGTTGTTTCAAAAAATAATATCGCTCGAATGTTTGACTTAACTGTTTCCTGCGACAATACAAAACTATTCAATATATCTGGAGATGGCCTGATTGTTGCTTCTACAACTGGTTCTACGGCATACTCCTTAGCTGCAGGTGGACCTATTGTTCACCCAGATGTACAAGGACTGATTTTAACTCCTGTTTGTCCTCATGCAATTAATCATAGACCTCTTGTAATTCCAAATAATTTAAGTGTTTCCATAAAAACACTTAATCAGAGCGACAATATTTTATTAACTTTAGATGGACAAGAAATGTTTGATGTTCAACCTAATGACACCGTAGTAATAAGTCAGAATAAGAAAAAAATATTCTTTATTAAAAATGAAGAGAAAACTTATTTTGATACTCTTAAAGAAAAATTCTTTTACGGTAAATCCTAGAGATTTTCTAATTCCGCCATACCATCTTTAATATAAATAAATTGCCTATCAATTTGTGGGTAACCATTGTTTATATATTTATATTCATTTGACTCTAACTTGTGAATATAATGATCTTTGACGTGACTATGCCCACCAACTACTACACTATACCCCTCTTTAAAGCGGAACAAAGAGCCGATTCTAAACTTTTCTCGAATAACACTTTCTGAATCTCTGTTTTGGTTTCTTTTTTTTGAATCATCAGAAGCTTTTTTAGAAATTTTGTTTAATCTATCAAATGAAACTAATTTATCTATAACCAAGCCTACTGGCCGACTTATTAGAAAACTCTTCCATAGCTTATATGTCCAATTATCTTTATCATATTCATCGCCATGAGAAAAATACATTAATACAGCCGAATCCTGAACGGAAAACCCTTTGTTAGATATAATTATTTGATTTTGTGATATAGAATTTTTTTCAAGAAAATTTTTAAATAATAACCTTAAATGAACATCATGATTACCTTCTACGTATCTTAGTTTTATTCCTTTTTGAAGAAGTGGAAGAATTGCATTGAAGAAATTTGAATAATAAATAAAATATTCATCAAATGAACCAGCTAAATGATCAAATATATCACCCAAGAGATAAACTTCATCAGATTCCAGAACGAGTGGATTTGAAAAGAACGATAAGATTGTCTTCATTCCTAAATCTTCGTTAGATCTAATATGTATGTCTGAAATACATGAAATTTTCATAATTCTATTGTAGGTATAAAATTATCTCTTGTACACTTTGAATCTATAGAACCTTTTCGACAAGGCCCGATGATTGAATTAGTCTAGATATATCCTGTAATCCACTTTTTGATATGTCTAAAAACTGGAAAGAAATTTTAAAGCTTGGATAGTAAACATCGTGATCTTTAGGGTTAACTGCAATATTATTTACGACTTTCGCTTTAACTTTAAATGGTTTGTTGAATATTTTGATATACACTTTATCAAACGTTCTACCCGAAACAAAATATCTTTCATCTAACTTACTTACAAGTATTGAAAATCCACCTGCGCTCATATCGAATGCGCTTTTAACAAGATTAACTTTCAAATCATTTGAGACAACTGTTTTCGCAATTAATACCCCTACTTTACTATGGTCACTCAAAGGTATTCGCACATGTTCTCTTCTATCTACTTGTGCGTACTCACAAGGTGAATCGAATATAGAATTTAAGCTATCTTCAACTCCCTTTAGACGACATTGAAACAAGAGTGAATAGTAAGGAATAAAAAAGTTCACACGTTCTGCTACACTTACTATTTGTTTGTATTCTTCAATGTAATCCGCTCTAGGTTTTAGTACAATTTCATTTCTATACTTTCTTACTAAAACCAAATCCACTTTAGCCGTAACTTTTTGTTCACCAACGAACCTCCATAATATTAAAGGTTCACGCAATAGTTTAGTATTTTTTAACATGCTATAAACTGCTTTTATATTTTTTATCTTTTCTAGTTTTTTAGCCATATAAAAATACCTTTCCCAAAAAAAACATCCCCCTGGGCTGGATAAGCAGCCCAAGAGGAATTGGGCTTAAGTTTTTTTTACAAACAGGAGGGACTAATCCCTCCCGGATGAAACTTTTTATCCTATTAATCTAAGTGCTGACATTGGTGTTGTATTTGCTTGTGCTAATGTTGCAATACCTGCAGCTTTAATAACGTTTTGTGACGCCATATCTGCTGTAGCTGATGCAATATCAACATCTTCAATTCTTGATCTAGCTTTTTCTGTATTTAGAACATTTGTATCTAAATTAGCCATTGTAGCTTGTAATCTTGATTGGACTGCACCTAAACCTGCTCTAAATCTAGAGAGTTCAGAGATACCATGATCAATTTCTGACATTGAGTCACGTGCATCATCTTTAGTTGCAATACTTGTTCCTTCGATTCCAATGTTTGCTATTGAAACATTTGATCTATCTGAATCAAATTCGATTCTATTTTCTGCTCCAGCATACGAACCTACGTGAAACTCTAGAACTCCATCACCTTCACCATTTAATAGATTAGTTCCATTAAACTTAGTTGATTGTGCAATTCTTTCCGCTTCTTCTACTAGGTGTTGATACTCTTCATCTAGAAATCCTCTTTCTGTATCAGAAACAGTATCTGACGCTGCTTGGATTGTTAGTTCTCTTAATCTTGTTAAGATGTTTTGAGATTCCCCAATTCCACCTTCCGCAACTTGAATTAGTGATATACCATCACCTGCGTTTCTCGATGCTTGTTGTAATCCCTTAACCTGTGCTTTAATGTGGTTAGCGATTGCCATTCCAGCTGCATCATCAGCTGACTTTGTAATTCTTGATCCCGTGGCAAGTTTTTCAAGTGCATGTTCGTGACCTGCATTTGAAATTTTTAATTTGTTTTGTGCCAAAAGGGACACAGTGTTTGTTTTGATTCTTAAGCCCATTACCGTCTCCTGTTTAGGTTTAATATTCGCCTGAGTTAGTCAGGTAAATAGCTTATCGATAGACTCTGGTATTACTTTAGTTTTTCTTGAGCATAAGAGTAGGTTTTTATTGAATTTTGAATAATTTTAATAAGTTGGACAGAGGAACTTTCGGAGAGGTATGTGTAGTGAGATCCAGG
>CAYGTU010000041.1:0-18782 GCA_964352945.1 uncultured Bacteriovoracaceae bacterium | reverse complement strand
GTAATGAATATATTTGAATCCTTTGTTTCTATTTTTTTACTTTTTGGAATTTTTTTAATGAGTTTTTCATCATAGCAAGGAAGACCAATAAATGTTTCCTCTCTATTTATTTTTATTTCTGGTTTTTGGAAAGACTGATCAATCTTTTTGCCATCAACTTCACCTTTAATAAAGTGTAGTTTTAAATTATTTTTTTCTTGTACATTTATCCCCACAGCTAAGTGACATCCACCGCCATAGCTATTAAAAATTTCTCGCTCTATTGCTACTGACTCAAAAGTTTTTTGGTCATGAACGAGGTTTAAAATATCTTGTAATTCAGAGTTGTCACTTCTACTTTCATTGATTTCAATCCCGAGTGCTCCTTGAGAAGCAGCTGGAGGAAATTGAGAGCAAGGAAGAATCATATAATTTAAATCTTTAACAAGATCTTCAATTATTGGCTTTGAGTCTGCGTGTTGAGCGAGTCTTTCAATCCCAGCGAGAGCTAGAACAATAGCATCATAATCATCATTTAATAATTTTTCAATTCGAGTATTTACATTACCTCTAAGCATTAGACATTCGACTTCAGAAGAATCTTTAATGAAAGGAATTACATTATGTATTCCATTCGTTAAATTTGTAATTCTTCTTGGTGAGCTTGTTCCAATTTTAAATTTCGATGGAGGATTAGATTGGTATTTTTTAATAGTTTCATTTTTAATTAATAAAATATCATTGGGTAATATTCTTTTTGTAACAGCAGCTAGTTTTATTCCCTCTGGTCTTATGCTTCCAAGATCCTTATAAGAATGGATAACTAAATCAACTTCATTTTTTAAGAGCGCATGATCAAGCTCTTTTGTAAAAAAATCTTTTCCATCAAGCTGCCATAAAGGAAGCTTGGTATTTTCATCACCTTGAGTTGAAATTTTTTTGATTTCAAATTTATGACCAGTAAGGGATTCTAATTTTTGTTTAATTAAAGTCGTTTGAGTAATGGAGAGTAGGCTTCCTCTAGCTCCAATGATAAATGTTTTAGACGCTAAAGAGTTGACCATTCACTTCTTCTTTAAAGAGTTTGGCCTTTCTAGCTTTTTCTTCGAAGAGTTCCTCTCTTCTTTTTACTAAATCCTGCATTTTTATTTGAGCTTTTGATATTTGCTCCATTTTTTTCATTTCATTAATGGCACCTTTCTCAAATACGTTTTCAAGTCTCATTACACCATCATTTAGACTTAGATGAGTTGAAATAGTAGAAGGAGAGCCAAGATCAACATAATGAGATTTACTATGTGTATCTTTCCATTTGCTGAAGAAGTTTTCATGAGTAAACATTGTATGCTCACATCCAATAGTATTAACGATATGAGAAAATTTAGATTTTTCCTCTAAGTTTTTCCAAGGAATCACTTCTAGATCATGCAGTTTTTTTAATTCGTTTATTTTAATTTCATTTCTAGCTGAAATATAAACTTTACAGATTTTTTTGAATTGATTAATCATATCTTCAGCTAAATTACCTGAACCAAGAATAAGAATTTCTTGCACATCATTTTTCACTAAATATTTTCGAGCAATTGAAGCATAGGTTTTTTGACTTAAACCCATAAGGTAATTAGAGCGGATATTTTTTGCATCTAGAAATAATTTTTCAAGGATGGGTATTAAATCAGTTTGAATTTCATTATGATCTACAAACTCTTTATAAGCTGTTTTAAATTGGCCCACGATTTCATTCTCACCTATAAGCTTACTTTTTAAACCACAGATAGTTTCTAGTAGAAATTTATAAGCTAAAGTTCCATTTTGTACTTCACAAGTTTTAGATAGTGGAATAGGGTTGTGAGCATAACTCAAGACAACAGTTCTCTGACAAGTCTTAAGAACAAATGGTTTTTTTCCATATGTTTTATCAGAAATTAATTCTGGCTCATATCCTGAAGGAAAATTGTTTAATACTAAGTGCTTAAGCATGTATTTAATATAACTAAATTAATCAAATAATTGTCATGGTTTTGTAGAATTGATAATAATCATTTTTTGTGCGCTTCGCACAATTAAACAATTTATTAACAAGGGATTAACTTTACAAAACTTTAGAAAACCTTTAATTTTAACTAAAATACACAGGTAAAGGTTTAATGCTTTTCATTAATGCGCTAATTAGCAAGAATAAATCAATTTTCTCTTTTTTTAAGGGAAAGTTTCTCGAATTTGATCAAAAGCTAGACCATTCTCTCTCTTTTTTTATTAAAAACTACGGAAAATCTAAATTTATGATAGCGATGAGCAAGAAAGCTCAGTATTTAGGGTTAGAGAATTTATTTTTAAAAGGGCCAAAAGCTTTTGTTTATTTTTTTATGTTCTACCTTATAAGAGACACAATTTTATATATTATTATCCCTATATTTTTTGCCCAACTAACTACTACAAATTAAATTTAGATAAATATTAAGGAAAAAAATGGACTCATTTAAAATTTTATACACATTTCTTGGAGGACTCGGTTTATTTTTCTATGGAATGCGAACCATGTCAGATTCTCTTCAATCAATGGCCGGAGATGTAATTAAAAAAGTTATTAATTCACTTACAACGAACCGGTTGATGGCAGTTGTAATTGGTATGGTTGTTACGATGATTGTACAAAGCTCATCAGTTACAACAGTAATGGTGGTTGGTTTTGTAAATGCCTCTTTAATGAGTTTAACTCAGGCTATTGGGGTCATATTCGGGTCAAACATTGGTACGACTATCACTGGTTGGATTATATCAATTAAAATTGGAAAATATGGTCTCTTACTAGTTGCGATTGGTATTTTTCCAATGATGTTTGCTAATAATGCAAAATTAAAAAATATTGGTCGTGTCTTTTTTGGAGTTGGATTAATTTTCTTTGGTTTAGATACAATGAGTAACGCTTTTAAACCTTTAAGATCAAATCAAGAATTTTTACAAATGATTTCTTATTTTAGTGATAATAATTATCCAAGTTTTATTGCCTCTACATTAATCGGATGCCTGCTTACATTTATAGTTCAATCTTCATCAGCTATGCTAGGAATTACAATTGCACTAGCATCAACCTCAATTATTAGTTTTCATACTGCAGTAGCATTAGTGCTTGGTGAAAATATAGGTACAACAATTACAGCTCTACTTGCATCAGTTGGCGCAAATTCAAACGCTAAAAGAGCTGCAAAAGCGCACGCACTTTTTAATTTATTTGGGGTTCTTCTAATCTATACAGTTCTTCCTTACTATATTGATTTTATCGATTGGCTTATACCAGGGGACCCAAACTTAATAGATGCATCTGGAGAGAGACCACTTATAGCAAAACATATTGCTGCCTTTCACTCTATTTTTAATATAACTGCTACAATTTGTTTTGTTCCATTCATTAATCAATTTGCTAAAATAGTTATCAAACTTACACCAGAAACTAAAGATAGTGAGCATCCACATTTAATCATGCTAGGTTCTCCATCAGACGTAATGGCAACTACTGCCATTGTCCAAGTGAATACAGAGATGAAGAAGTTTAAGGACATTCTAGATAGAATGTACAAGGTAACAAAATCTTATGTTTCAAATGAAGCACACTCTTCAAAAGAGTTAGCAAAGATAAATGATTATGAAAATATCACTGATAATATTCAAAAAGAGGTTACTGTTTTCTTATGTAAAGTTATGGAAAAAAGATTAACTTCTATTCAGACTATAGAAGTTCAGACACAAATTAGAATTGCTGATGAATTTGAATCTATAGCTGATTACCTATGCAATGTAGCTAACTACTGCCACAGAATGGAAAAGAAATTTGATGGAACAGAAGAGCAAAAGGAATTCTTAGAATACTTAAACGAAGTATGGGCTTTCTTTGATCATTGTAGTGGATACTTCGATGGCAAAGCTAGCTTTGATATAACTCAGTGTGAACGGGAAAGCGAAAAACTAAGAATTTTAGCAAACGATATTCGTGATAGACATCTAGAGAGAATTAAAACGGGTGAGCATGAAGCATTATCAGTTTTAACATATTCGGATATGGTTGTAGCATTGCGAAAAATCAGAGCTCACGCTTTAAACGTTGCCCAGGCAACAGATGCGTTGCGAAAAGCGGATAAATAAATAGTTCTAAATTATCTGAAAGTCTATTATAGCTTAACAATTAGGCATTCCTTTGAGAATATTGAGTGTAAAGTTTTTACTACACACACAACTCGAAGGAGAGACAATGGGCTTAATTTTTTCTGCTAAAGAAATACCTGAAAGAAATGTTGCACTTACTTTTGATGACGTTTTAATTGCACCAATGCATTGTGAAATGGATTCAAGACGTAGTCCAAACTTAACTACTCGTCTTACAAAAAATTGGCAAATTGATATCCCAATGGTTGCATCTAATATGGATACCGTAACTGAAAAAGAAATGGCAATCAAGATGGCCCAATTAGGAGGAGTAGGGATCCTTCACCGTTTCATGGAAATTGATGCTCAAGTAGAACAAATTAAAATGATGAAAAACTTTTATAATGAAAATAATATTAAATCTCCTATATGTGCTTCAATTGGGGTTAAGGAAGCTGGAATGTTAAGAGCAGATCATTTAGCTGATAACGGAGTAGATATCTTAACTTTAGATATTGCCCATGGTGATTCATCTATGATGATTGAAATCCTTGATTACGTGAAAAAGAAATATCCTAAGATTGATATTATTGCTGGAAATGTTGCCACTCCTTGGGGAACAAAAATGCTAATTGATCATGGGGCAGATGCTGTAAAAGTTGGTATTGGTCCAGGATCTATGTGCACGACAAGAATTATTACTGGATGTGGTGTGCCTCAATTAACAGCGATTGCTATAAGTGTTCAAGAAGCTAAAAAATATAATATTCCTGTTATTGCCGATGGTGGAATAAAAAGAAGTGGTGATATCGTTAAAGCATTAAGTGCTGGGGCTGATACAGTTATGCTGGGATCAATTTTAGCAGGAACAATAGAAACTCCAGGTGAAATTCTTGGTGGAAAGAAAAAATATCGTGGCATGGCTTCAAAAGATGCTCAAGTATCTTGGAGAGGGGAATTACCTCAAGGTATGGCAGCAGAAGGTGAAGCGAGAATGATTCCTTGTAAAGGAAGTGTCGCCAATATTATTGATGAGCTTTGTGGTGGAGTAAGATCAGGAATGACCTATATTAACGCGTTAAATATAAATGGATTATATGAAAATGCTCGCTTTATGGAAATGCATTCATCTGGTATGATGGAGTCCAATCCACATGGAATGTACTAGGGAATAAATGGGCCAATTTGAAAAAGAAATGCAGGATATAATTTTATCTTATCCTAAGATACAAGATTTGCTGGTTAAAGAACCTGCTAAAAAAGAGTCGGTATTAAAATATTTAGATGAAATTGGTGGGCATTTCAGTCCAAGACTCGTTAAAAACTCAATTAAGTTTATCGATGCAACTTTCGGTAGACTTTATGACGGTGTAAACTTTGAAGTTCCTAAAGGAATGGATTTAGTTGAGCTTCATAATAAGCATCATGTTGTTTTGGTTCCAAATCATCAGTCTCACGCAGATTATATTGCACTTTCTTATGCTGTGTTTGGTATCTACGAATTACCTGTTTATATTGCTGCAGGAATTAATTTAAATATTTTTCCAATTGGTAAATTCTTCAAAAATGCGGGAGCATTTTTTATTAGACGCTCTTTTGGTGCAAATATTTGTTATAAATTAACTTTTGAAGCCTATATATTTTACCTTTTAAAAACGAATAAATTAGTAGAGTTCTTTTTTGAAGGTGGACGTAGCAGAACAGGAAAATTATTAAGTCCTCGTTTTGGACTTTTTCAAATGTTACTTGAAGCTCATTCATACTTAGATGATGATAGAGAGCTTATGTTTATTCCTGTTGCTCTTGCCCATGAGCAAATACCAGAAGAGAAAGCTCACTCCAAGGAACTTGGTGGTGGTAAAAAAGAGAAAGAAAAAACAAGCCAATTGCTAAAAGTATTTAAATTATTTAATAAAAAACTTGGAACAATTCACGTAAGACTTAGTGAAGGAATAATTGCAAAAAAATATACAGATCAAAAGCAAGCAACACATGATATCGCCTTCGAATGCTTTAGAGCTGTTGGTCGAGCAATGCCAGTTACACCAGTATCATTACTTTCAATGCTCTTTTTAGATGAACCTTCTGGAGCAATTTCATGGGATGATATTGCAACTAAATCAAATGAAATTGTTTCATATTGTAGACGTTTTAAAATTCCAATTACACCTTCTCTGGAAGATGATGAAAGATTGGGGTCACTAGAAAAAGCTTTGCATATATTTATTAACAATAACAAAGTTGAAGTAATTAAAAGAGCTCATTTGAATGAAACTTTCTATGCAATGAAAGAATCAGAGAGAGTGTCAGCATTATATTTTAAAAATATGATCATTCACCATTTTATCGTTCCATGTATGATGAATGCAGCATGGTTTAATATTTTTAATGGTAAGATTGAATCTGAGAATGATCTTTATAAATTTCTCTATGAAAAAAGAAAAGAACTTAAATATGAGTTCTATCTACCTACAATAAAAAGTATGATGAATGATGCTCTTTTAATCATCTCAGAAGCATGCGGCAGAGAAGTAGGAAGCTTAAAAGAAGCACTAAATCTTGCGAATAAAGATTTAATAAAAGTTGCATCGAGCATAAAACATTTCTCAACAGCATTTAACAGTATTTATGAAGCTTATTTTTTATCCGCGATAACAATTAAATATTTTGGCGATGAGAAATTTAATGTAAATGACTACTTAAGTGTAGCTAAAGATTTATTTGAAATGGAATTGTCTCATGGAAGAATTATGAAATACCCTGAGAGCTTTACAGTTCCTAAATTGCAACAGAATTTAAAATACTTTGTGGCCATTAAAGCGATAGAATTAGTTGAAGGGAAATATAGGATTCTATCTTTTCCCATTATAGATTCATCGATAGAGAATTTTGTAAAACTAATTAATGAACAAGTGAGTATCAACTTGAAATTTAGTAATATTTAGATGGAATTTTCTTTTAATAAAAACCGTCGATTTATTTGTAGTGATCTCAGCCCTGAAAGTGCAGGTATAAACGAAACTATTTTTTCTATAGATCAATTTATAAATGCTTCTGCAGGATTTAGCCGTAATGCTAGTGAAACTTTTCTCTTCCGACAGAAAGAAAATATAATAATTGGAAGAAGTGTTGTTGGGATTGATGAATTACAAAATCCTTTTTTTATTCATGATACAAGTTCAGTAAAATACAAAGAGTTTAAAATTCCTAGCGCTCTTTCAGAAGAGTTTTTTACTACTAATTTATGGGACTTATTTACAAAATTAGAAAATGAGCTAAAGTTTAATGGGCAAAATAGCTGTTTAATCCTAGAATTTCCGCTAAAAGATCAATATATTAGCCCAAAATTAAGACTTATAGCATTTGAAAACCATTGATTTTATGTTAGATTACTGGTTTATTGGTACAAATATTGTTGGAGGTTTACCATAACAAATCAAAATTATAAGCCGCGTTCCCCAAGGGATAAAGGTCCAAACATCAACGAACAAATTAAGTCGGTTGACGTTAGACTAGTAGGGGATGATGGTCATCAATATGGTGTTGTTTCTACCGTAGAAGCTCTAAGAATCGCAGATGAACAAGGTCTAGATCTAGTAGAAGTTTCACCTAACGCTAAGCCACCAGTAGTTAAATTGATTGATTATGGTAAATTTAAATATCAACAGCAGAAGAAAGCTGCTGAAGCTAAGAAGAAGCAGTCAGTAGTAAACGTTAAAGAAATCAAATTAAGACCAAATATTGAGCAGCATGATTTAGAAACTAAACTTAAGAAGGTTTACCAATTCCTTGAAGAAGGGGATAAGGTAAAAATGCTTATGCAGTTTAGAGGTCGAGAAATGGCCCACAAGGATCTTGGGCAAGAGAAGTTTAGAGCAATTTTAACTATGATTATTGAAAAAACAGGGGCCACTACAGAAGCTAATCCTAAGTTTATGGGTAATCGTATCATTAGCGTTCTTGCTCCAAATAAGAAAGTTAAGTAACCCTCTAATATTTTTAATTTTTTTTCATAAATTTGAGAAAAAAGACTTTGCGCTTCTCTTTAAAAGTGCTATCTATAACGATCTAAAATGTGAAATGTACGTGTTACAGGAGTTTATATGCCTAAGATGAAAACTAAAAGAGCTGCAGCTAAAAGATTTAAGCTAACTGCTACTGGGAAAATTAAAATTAAGAAAGCTAACTTAAGACATATTCTTGAGAAGAAATCTTCTAATTTAAAAAGAGAAAAAGGGAAAACAGCATACGTAGCTCAAGTCGATGTTAGACAAGTTATGAGATGTATTCCTTACGCTAAGTAATTAATATCTTTGATATTATATAATATTAATAGGAGTGCGGGCCAAGTTGGTTAATTACCACCCCCACAAATTTAATGGAGAAAAAGTATGTCTAGAGTAAAACGTGGTTTTAAAAGAAGAAAAAGAATTAACAAAATCTTTAAATTAGCAAAAGGTTTTCACTTTGATAGAAGAACAAAGTTTAGACGTTGTGCTGAAACTGTAAAAAGAGCACTTCATAATTCGTATAAAGGAAGAAGACTCCTTAAGCGTGATATGAGAAGATTATGGATTATAAGAATTGGCGCTGCTGCAAAAATGGTAGGGACTTCGTATTCTAAATTCATGGGCTCACTAAAAAAGAACAATGTTGAAATCAATAGAAAGATGCTTTCTGAGATCGCAGCTACGGACTTTGATGGATTCAAGGCAATACATAGTAGCCTAAAATAGTTTAAATAAATAAAATTTCTTTAATAAAGCATAAAACCCCGATTTTTTTGAAAAATCGGGGTTTTTTTGTTTGTTCTTTTGCTGCAGCCTGATACCATATAAATAACAACAACTTATACATTATTACGATGTAATTTTAGGAGGATAGGCCATGAGTATGACGAAAGCGGACATCGTCGATAGGATCTATAAGGAAGCGGGTTTCACTAAGAAAGAAGCAGCTGAATTAGTAGACATGGTTTTTAACATTATCAAAGATACACTTTCAAAAGGTGAGAAAGTTAAAATTTCTGGCTTTGGAAATTTCTCCATTCGAGATAAAGCAACTCGAGTTGGTAGAAATCCACAGACAGGGGATTCAATGAATATCACTGCAAGAAGAGTGTTAACTTTTAAACCATCACAAATTTTGAAAGAAGATATTACTGCAAGATTTGGCCATCGAATTAATGAAAAAGGTGAAGAAGATTCTTCATTAGCTCCAATCGAAGGTGTACCAAAGGCACTTAGTTCATTTTTACAAGACAAAGATAAAGACGAGTAGAGATGAGTAATATACCAGCAAAAGAAAATTTCAATTTTGATGAGGTTGCAACAATTGCAGATATTAAACCTTATGTTCTTCGATTTTGGGAAAGTGAATTTGAAAGTATAAAGCCAACTGTCACTGAATCAGGTGCAAAGAATTATTCGAAAAATGATATCGAATTAATTTTAAAAATTAAAAATTTATTATTTGAAAAAAAATTATCAATTCCTAAAGCAAAACTTAGTCTTGATGAAATGATGTTTGCTGTAGATAAGCAAGAGTTCGTAGAGCTTAACTTAGATGAAGTTACTCAAATTGCAGCAAATAATGAAAGTGTAGTTGAGATTAAGCCAGCTCTAAGTTTAAGTTTAGATCTAGCGACAATTAGGTCAGAGATTTCTAAGATTAAAGAAAACTTAAATTCTTTAAAAAATCAAATCAGATAATTTTTAAGTACTATTGAATTACCAATTATTTTTGAAATATTATCAGCCGAATCTAAGGATTCGGCTTTTCTTTTATTATAAAGATTGAGATATATTTCCTTAATCGTTGGATAGGGTAAATTAAGTAAAGCTAGGTGATTTTCTTTTAATTTTTTTAGGGCCACTTCTTTATATTTTATAATTGAGTTGATATCTAACTCATGAGTAGATAATTTCTTTGAACTTAATGAGAAGAGGTCATCTAATAATTGAAAGTTTTGACCAATTAATTCTCCGTAATTTAGTAAATCATTATTAAAACTTCCTGTTTCAGCTATTGAGGGAAGAATTAAAGCAAGTTGAACTAATCTTGCTGTTTTTAAATTATGCATGGTTAGTAAAGCATCAAAACTTTTATTTGATTCATTACTAAGGTCCATTTGCTGACCAAGGATTAAACCTTTTGGTCCTAAGAACTCTGTTGAGTATTTAAGTAGTTCAGCACAATTTTTGGAGTAATTAGAAAGTAAAGAATAGCTAATATTAATGAGAGCATCACCTGCTAAAATAGCATTGGCTTCACCGTATTTAACATGGCTTGTGGCCCTTCCTCTTCGAACATCATCGTTATCCATAGCGGGTAAGTCATCATGAATTAAGCTATAAGTATGGTGTGATTCTAGAAACATTGCAATAAAATCAATATCAAGATCTAATTTTAAATCTTTAGCTATGGCATAACTAAGGTTTGCTCTAAAGTATTTACCACCAGGAAAAAGAGAGTAGTTTATCATCTCAGAAAATGAATGATCTGGTAGGTAGTTCTTGATTAATAATTGGAATTTTTTTTCAAACTCTTCAGAATTAATAAGTGCTTGGTGTAACATAAGATAAAGTTCCCTTAAGTTGAATAAGGTAGAAATTATCCTTTTTATTATAAGATTTCAAGAATTGATCAATAATAAAGAGTTTTTCTGTTAAATCTTTTGAAAATTGAATTTCACCCTTTAGATCAATTTTAGAAATCATGATATTTCTGTTATTTATTTCTATTTTTCCTTTAAAGTTCGCTCTAATTGGAGACTTCTTATCGCCTATAATTAAATCAGAGATAACTAAGACTCCATTTGAAATGACGCCTTTTAATGAAAAGTGATTAATATCTAGGCTAGGAGTATTGAAACCACTTATATTCATACTTCCAATTGCTAGGTCTTTACTCTTTAGAAATAGGTTACCAGATTTAATCTCAAAATTAATTAATTCTAATAATGAATTAATATTGAGATTACCTCTAAGGTTAACAGTATCCATTAAATCACGAATGGTGTTCAACTTTATAGTTTGGTCATTTAACTTAATCATTGAAGAACTTATTCCTTGAGAGAATAACACCTCTAGATGATTACCGAGGAAATCAAAATTAGATTGTGTTGCAATACCTAGCGGTGAAAAGCTTGGTCCAAGAATTTTTGTTTCAGCTTTTTCAAGAACGATATCTTGTTGCTTGTCAATACACTGACCTAAAATGTTAACATTTTCAAGTACAACTTTAGGTAATAAAAAAGATAGAGACATTTTATCAAAGGTAATAGGGCAAGACCTATTACCTGCTAGCAGTGTTCTAATTTTATCTTCAGTAAGTTTAATTATAGGGAAATTTAATACAAAGGTTAAGATAAATACAGAACCGAAAATAGCAAAAATTTTACCTAAGGTTTTCAGATCAACTTTATAGTCGATATTATCAATTTCGTTTTCGCTCTTAGTATCCATCAGTCGAGTTATCTTTTGAAAAGTTTATAGTTTTTATTATTCCATTAATCACTTTTAATTTAGGATCTCTTTTTATTTCAATTTTACCGAGCTTAATTTTGTTATTAAAGCTTATTGCTTTTAAAAAAACAGCAAAGTCTTCAGTCGTAAAATTTCCAATTTTAATTAAAACTTCACTTTTTGAAATATTCCCAGGTAATACTTCATTGAAAAAATTACTGATTTTAATTTTATCCAGTGGTATTCCAAGAGGGGTTACAATATTTGTTATTTTAGATTGAAAAATATCCTGATTATCAATTGTTTCAGGCGAAAGAATACTTCTGGCTGTCTCTTCAATAACCTTTTTATTGGAAATAATTTCATTTGAATGCTGTATAATCTGTTTTTTTAATTCGATACTTTTTTCAATATCTGCGTTCATGAATTTAAAAATAACAAAAACGATAAGAGGTATAACTAGAAAGATACTAGTACCTATATACTTCATTGTATTTAAAACATTGTCCTCAAGAGTCCCAAGGAAATCTTTTATAACAAGTATATTGGGGTGATCTTTTATTTTATCTATTTGTTCAAAGATTTGCCCGTCAATTTTTTTGAATAAGTTCTTTTCTTCTTCGCTCATAATTAATACGTCTTTATGCTAACGTTAAGCTCTTTGCTAACTGGATTTAAAGAAGTTTTTATTTCTTTATAGTTCAATGTTTTTAAGTCTACTTCTAAGGCTTCTAATGATTTTACAGATTCAGAAATAAAACGAGCACTTATCTTGCCATCTTCATCAGCTAAAAAACGAGAGAGAGCAATTTTTGTACTATCAACAACCTTTGTAAAATCTACTAGGGGAGTAAAAGGATCTAGTTTCATTAATTCTCTAAAAGTAGCTAATTCGTCTTTAGAGTTTTTAACTTTAAATTCTAATTTTCTTAAAACATCTTCAGGAGACTTTATTATCGATCGTTGATCTCTACCAGAAATTCCTAATTCTTTTTTCTTTAATATTTCAACAAGTCTCTTAGTTAGGAGTTTGTCATCTCGTTTTAAGAAATATTGCTCTCCAAATAAGTATCCTAAGCAAAGAACTAGAATAATTGCCATTCTCCATCCAACAAAACTGATTGATTTTAAAGGGAGTAGGGCTTCATTTCTACGAGAGAAAAGTCCAGTAAGAAAATTTACAAGATTTGTTCTTTTAGTCATAGCGATTGAAATTAAACTAGCATTAGAAAACTTTCGTTGATATTTTTCATCACTATCAATATTTTTCATTTTAGTATTTTCAAAAGCATCAAAGTGAGTTGTAAGAACTGAAGTCTTCTGGGTTAAATAATTTTCAATATTACGAATATTGCTAGTACCACCAGTTAAGAAAATATGCTCTAGTTTTATTCCAGTAAGAACTCTAAACCCTAATTGCCATTTATTGATATCGTTTATTAATGAAGCAAATAATCTATCCATTAAGATAGCAAAGTCTTTTTGATTTTTTTCGACTTCGTTATACTGACCTTCAGTTAAGAAAAAGCTATTTCTATGTTTGAAGATAATCGCTTCTTCCATATCGATGTTATATGATTTTGAAATAGCGTCATCAATATCAGCTCCCCCAATATAACTTAAGTGGGAAGAGATAAGTTTTTTACCTTCAAACAAGTAGGCTTTGGTAGTTGTATGACCAATATCAAGTAGCATAAATGTTAAGTCTCTATGGTATGTTTTGAAGTAATGTTCTATTACAGAGATATCACTTGTTACAATACTTGGATTAACATTATATTGATCATAGAGATTACTAAATGTTTGAAAATCTTCTGTCTTTGCAATACTTAAAAATGCTTCAACATTATTTCCAACAACATCTAATTTAGAAGCATAATGATAATCACCTGCTTGAAATGGAATCTCTTCTTCTAATTGAAAGGGAATCATCAACTCAGCTTTTCTTTTATTTTTTACAGGAAGAGTTAGATGTCTTGCAGTTAATTTATCAGCAGGGTAATTAAAAATTACTTTTACATCATTACTAACATCTTTTAAGTAACGTCTAGCAATTTCCATTTGAACAGAAAGTTTACTTTCTTCAATTGAAATTTCTTTTTCAGATCTAAATTGTTCGATAGCAATTTCTCTTAGAGAGAAGACTGTAACTTTTCTTCGCTCGACATTGCTTTCGACAAATTTTACTGAATAGGATCCAAAATCAACACTGATAACATGCATAGTATTATTTTAGCAAACTTACTAATAATATCAATTAATTATGATCTCGGTCACTCTAGGATTTAATAGTTGAGTAGGTGGCTCTTTTATAGAACTCGAGCCATCGGAATTAACACATTTTCCTTGGCCATTATTTGCTCCAGCATCCCAAAGTTTGCCTTGAATAGCTTCACAATCTACTTTTGTTTTATACTGATCATTTTCATCAACTTTTTCAAGTGGAATTGCTGGCATTGTTACATAAGCTTTTACAGTAAATTCTGAACGTCCGTTTTTACCAACGCTGGTAATGAGAAATAAAGTTGGACTTGGCCCAAATTTAAGGCCATTTGCCTTAAATTTTCCAAATCTCTCATCATAGTCAGTTGATTGCATAAGTGAAGCTGAGTTTACGATATAGTTTTTAAAATCTTGTTCGCTATTAAAATAGTGTGGATTCTTTGGATCATCTCGGTACTTAAAAAAATCTTTTACTTGATCGTCATCAATATCTGGAATTAAAATTCTCAACATGTTTTCAGTAATTTTATTAAGATCAATCATTAAAGAGGGATGGGCGCCAAATTCGTTTTTTACCAGATCAACTATTTCGTCACTCCACTTTGGAAGTAAATTAATTTCACTCATAGAGCTCATTGGTCCATATTTTGGAGTTAATTCATCGTTTTGAAAGTTTGATTGAACCTGTGGTAAGAAAGTATCGTTTTCAATGGATTCATTCTCGCTAACATAAAATTTTATTCCTGTTAGGAGTTCTTGAATTTCTAAATCTGCATATTGAGCCGCAAAAATTTCATCTTTCTCAACTTTTCTATTTATGGCATTTTGAAGTAATTTAAATAATTGTTTTTCGATCGTAAACTCGTTGTCTTCTTCAGAAGGTTGCGGATCATTATCAGGGTCTTGACCTGCTTGTGAGTTTTTATTGATTTTAATACCTACTCTTAAAAGATTTAGGTTTAATAGGTTTGAAACATTTCGAATGGTAACAATCATTTGACCGTTAATAAGAGAGTTTTTAGAAAAGTCTTCTATGGCAGTTTTTTGCTCAAGAGTCATTTTACCTGTCACAGGAATAGGAAAGGCAAAGGGAATGTTCCATATTTTATTTAATAGTTCTGGGTTTACAAAATCTTTAGCTCCGTCATTTGCTTCTACATAATTAAAACTTTCTTTATAGAGTCTTAATCTCGCCATCGAGAACATTAATCCAGCGAAGGCATTATGCTTTGCTTGTGCTTTTTCTTGTTTATTATAGACTTGAATCTTATTGATTTTAGATTCAAAATCAAAATCACCCATAATGGCCATCATGATAGTTATGGCCGTAAGAACCATCATTAATGCAATTCCACTTTCATTATTTCTAATCATCATCACCCCCATAGGGATCATCTGGAAGATTAGGATCAGTTGTTTTAGGTTTATTTTTAGCTAGTTCTCTTTCATCATCAGCAGGATCAAAATGTGGCCAATTTACTTTAAAAACTCTCTCTTCTTCTCTCTCAGATCCGACATTATCTATCCAAACAATTGAGAGTTTAATTCCTTTAATTATAGTTTTCCCATCAGGGACTGAACTTAAATCAGAAACAAATTTCTTTTGTTCTGGATGCCAATACTCAAATTTTAATTCTTTAATATTACGTAATAATATTTGTGGCTTTAGTTTTTCATCATCAAATTTCTGATCGCTAAATGGATTTTTAGAAGAAAAGTATCTTACAAATGCTTTACCCGTATCAAATTCATTATCATCATCTTTTTCAGTGCTAATAACGTTATATTTTACCCAAGCAAAATATGATGCTTTTTGATCTTCAACTTGTCTTCTATTAGAAGCGGTAAAAAATAAGAGCTCAGTTGCAGATTCACTTGTAATGACTGGAATTGGTAGTCCATCTTTATCAGGAGCATCAAAGTTAGGATTATTTCCATATCTCTCTGTCATGGCCTCAACACTTTCTTCATTATGATCATTTTGTTTTATATAACGTATTGAAAAAAACAGGGGAGAGTAAATTTGTGAGAAATCCCATTCTAAAATACTATAAGCCGATTCAACTTGAAGCATTTCTTTATCTTCGGATAAAACCCTGTCTTTAGCGTCAAGGCTACCAGTAGTAATACTTACGATACCAAACATCATAAAAGATAAAATGGTAATCGCAATGAGAATTTCAAAAACTGTAAAACCTTTATTATTCATTAAAAACCTAAGTTTAAATCTATTTCTGCTTTATTATTTTGAATCCATGTCGAAAGTGAATATTCATAGTCAGTTTGTTTATTTTTAATTGAAACTTCAACTTGCCATATTACTTTTTCAATATTTTCTTTAAGTTTTTCCATTACCATTTTCTCTTGGGGAGAAACACCTTTGTTAGGGTCTTCAGAAGGTGGAATTAATTTATCAAAAGAGGGTAACTTAATTTTTTTATACATTATTTGATAAGAATAATTTTCATATCCACTTGTCTTAAATGTTTTAACTTCTTTTTTACCATCTAAGCTTTCAACAAAATCAGGTGGATTTAAGAAAATTTCATTTAACATTGATTCAGCTAGGTGATGAACTTTAATTTCTTCGGCCATTTGAATAGAATCAGCAATATTATAACTTTGATTAGCAAGGAAAACGGTAACGAAGACCGAAAAAATGGTCAGGGCCATCATAATTTCAAGAAGTGAGAATCCGGCATTTTTTATATTTTTAGCCATTGCTCGTAGAGTTCCTTTGCGTGTGCTTGCTGTACGTCCTCTAAACTTTGAGTGGAAAATTCCATATTAACTTCAATATAGTTTACCTTAGTTTCTTGCGTAAAGGCCATTACCTCAAGGCCAGCAACCTCTTTATCAGTTGCAAAAACGATTATTGCTCCATCACGTTGACCTGAAGGGTATATATAAATGTAAATCTCACCATTTTGAATAAATTTTTCTGTATAACTTGAACCAAAGCCAATAATTTTTACTACTTCAGAAAATTGTCTTGCGGCATCTTGAAATTCTGAGACTGCATTGAATTGGCCATCACTTTTTTTCTGTTTTTCATCCTGAATTTTTTTGTCTTTTAAACTGAGATTTTCTGTATCAATATATTTTTTTAGAACAAAGTCACCTTTTGGGCCAGCTTCTACAGTATATTTAACTGGTTCTGAGTTCATATCAATTTTAACTCGGACGATAGTATTTCTTAAAATGGATTCATTTTGAGCAAAGCGAATGGCGCGATCAATATCATCGATTGCATTTTCTAATTTACTTCTATCACTTGCATTATTTGAGTTTGGAATTCCAATGAAGATAATAGCTATTAAAAGTAAGGCGATCATGACCTCAAAGATGGTAAATCCTTTTTGGTAGTGATCGCCTTTAGTAAATATTTTCATTTAATTATTAAATAGCTTTATTGCTAATATCGGCATCAAACCCTTCGCCACCCTCAGAGTTATCTCCTCCAAGTGATTTTATTTCATAAGTTTTACCATCTGATTCATAAATATATTCTGAATCCCATGGATCCACTGGAATTTTTGAATCTTGTAAATATCCACCAGCTTGATATCTTTTACACTCTTTCCCACCTGAAGGTTTATTTATTAATGCTTCTAAACCTTGGTCACTTGTAGGGTAGGTATTACAATGACGTCTAAATTCATCTAGTCTTTCCCCAAGTTTTTTAATTTGAATTTTAGTAGTTTGGACTTTCCCTTCATTTAAATTATCAAATAACTTACCAACAACAAACGTTGAAGCAAGTCCGATAAGAGTTAGGGCAATTAAGATTTCCATGATCGACATACCACGTGCATCTTTGACAACTGATCGCTTAAAAAAATCATTCATTATAAATTCTCCTTAATTTACTATAAAATATTATAAAATGTTTTTGTTATAATTTTGTAAATTTGTTGTTACTTCTGCTTATTTTACACTATTTAAGCTCATCATTGGAATAACCACCGCGAAAACAATAAATCCAACAGCTCCTCCAAGACAAATCATCATAATTGGCTCAAGTATACTAGTTAACCCGTTAAGCTTTGCGTCAACTTGGTCTTCGTAATTTTCGGAAATAATTTTAAGCATAGGTTCAATCTCACCAGATTTTTCACCTAATTTAATCATATGAGTTACAAGAGTAGGAAAATGCCCCGATTCGATTAAAGGGTTTACCATTGATCCACCTTCAGAAACTGATACTCTAGAGGCTTCAATGGCGTTTTTCATATGAATATTTGGAATTAAGTTTTTTACGATATTCATAGAAGCTAATATCGGTACACCTGAATTAAGAAGTGTAGCTAAAGTAGAGCAAAAACGACTGACATTAACCATTCTAACTATTTCACCAATTATTGGCGCTTTAAGTAAAAAAATATGCCACTTTGGTTTTCCGAAATCTGATTTAATTGTTTTTTGAAAAAAGAACCAACCTGCAATTGCACCAACAATTACTGCCCACCAATAATTTTGTAAAAAATTAGAGATATTTATACAAAGCTTTGTCATCCATGGAAGTTCTTTTTTGGTAGATTCAAAAATTTTTGCAATTTTTGGAATAACAAAAATAAAAATTACGTTCATCATGATAAATCCAAAAAAGGCCATAATAAGTGGGTAGAACATAGCTCCCTGAATTTTATTTTTTAATTTAACCTGTGATTCAGTAAAGTCAGCTAGTCTTATAAGTACAATGTCTAATGTACCCGAAGATTCCCCAGCTTCAACCATATTGACGTAAACATTATTAAAAATCTTTGGATGGTTTTTTAGGGCATTAGCAAGTGAGCTACCTTCATTAACCATTTGCTTTACTTCTGCTAAAACTACTTTTAATCGAGGAGTATCAACTTGATCTCCCAGAGCAGAAAGTGCTTCAACGATTTGAATTCTTGCTTTAATAAGAGTCGCAAGCTGTCTGGTCATTAGTGCCAGTTCGTTAACTGAAACACCTCCACCACCTAAACT
>CAYGTU010000040.1:1066-19186 GCA_964352945.1 uncultured Bacteriovoracaceae bacterium | reverse complement strand
GCTTTAGTCCCTTTAACTCTTTCTTCAATAAGTGAAAACAATTCTTCTTTTGACATCTTTGAAAAGGGATTATTTTTTGAAATTTCGTCAATCATAGCAAACATAGATTTTTCAGCTAAAATATTATCTTCAGCTGACATTGTTGTTCCAGCCGTTTTACCTTTAAGAAGGTCTAAAGGAAGGTCACCATTTTTTACTTTCTCTAATATTTTCTCCTGAGTTGTACTATCAATTTGTACCCCTCCTAAGTCATTGACCGTTTCATTGATTGAGTTTTCAAGATCATCAATACCTGAAGCACCTGCTTGACTCGGAGCCTGGTCAACTGGTGCTGAATTTTCGATTTGTTGAACTTCACTTGAATTTAGATCGACATTGTGTTTTTTTGCAAATTTTTCAATATCTTTTTCAGAAGCATTATTTTGCTTTCGAACTTTTTTTAAATCTCTTTCAATTTTTTTCTCAAGAGACAGATCAAACCTTTCATCAGGTAAATTTAAATTATCATCTTGAGAAAATACAGAATATGAGTTGAGAGAAACACTAATTAAAAGAAAATATATTATTTTATTTAATGCTTCCCTCACAATATTTAAGCCTCTTTAGATTGAAATTTATCTAAGAAAATTACTGTTGGTGCTGCTATAAAAAGTGAAGAATATGTTCCCACTAGTACACCTATTGTAATTGCAAAGAAGAAATCATGAATAATTCCACCGCCCATAAAAAGCATAAATAAAGCAACAATTAATGTTGTAAAAGATGTCAAAAATGTTCTAGATAATGTTTCATTTAACGCTAAATTAATTAATCCAGTTAAAGCTGATGGACTTTTATCCTCATGCTCACGAACTCTATCATAAACAACAACGGTGTCGTTAACTGAGTAACCAATTACGGCAAGTAGAGCTGCTACAATTTGAAGTGAGAATTCTTTTTCTGTTAAAACAAAAATTCCTAAAATGATTGTAACATCATGAAATAAAGCAACGATTGCTCCTGGTGCATATTTAAAATCAAATCTGAGACCGATATAAATCATAATCGCTAGAAGTGCCCAGATCATTGCCTTAAAACCAGAGATTCTTAACTCTTCCCCTGCTTTAGGGCCAACGATATCCGTTTTTCTAATTTCAACCCCTGAGCTTGCAAAAGAATTTGTTAGTGTCTGAGTTGCTGTTTGAGTGACTTGATTGATGCTGCTATCACTTGAACCAATTTTTATAAGATATTCATTTGATCCATCTATTCCAATTGATTGCACACTTGAAGCAGCTACATCAGCTTTACTTAAAGCAGACCTAATAGATTCAGTTGAAACATCCTTAGTGAACTTCACTTGAACCTCAGCTCCACCTTTAAAATCTACCCCATAATTCAAACCTTTCTTAGCAATTAAAAACACTGAACTAAAAACTAAGATCAGGGAGAAAATTACTGCAATTGGAAACTTACTTGTAAAATTAAAATTATATTTTTTCATATATCCCTCTCTAAATGCTTAGATCTGTACCTTTTACTTTATCCATATAAAGTTCAAAGAAAAGTTTTCCAACAAAATATGATGCATAAACTGTAGCAACAATTCCGATGATTAATGTAACGGCAAAACCTCTAATAGGACCTGTACCAAAATTTAAAAGAGCTAGACCTGCCACAGCTGTAGTTAAGTTAGCATCAACAATCGTCCAAAATGCCTTACCAAATCCAGCGTCTACTGCTTGTAAATTAGGTGCCCCAATAGCTTTTTCTTCTTTTATTCTTTCATAGATAATAATATTCGCATCAACTGCCATACCAATTGTTAAAGCAATTCCTGCAATACCAGGAAGAGTTAATGTTGCTTCTAAGCCTACTAATGCACCAAGAATAATCACTAAGTTTACTACTAATGTAGTGATGGCAATAAATCCACTGATCTTGTAGTAAAGGATTATAAAGAGAAATACAAAAAGCGCTCCAAGCATGGAAGCAAGTTTTGATTTTTCAATTGATTCAGCACCAAGACTTGGTCCTACAATTCTTTGCTCTTGAAAATCAAGTTCTACTGGTAAAGCACCGGCTCTTAGAACTAAAGCAAGATCTCTCGCTTGTTGAAGTACTTCATCATAGCCACCTCTTCCAAGTGTGATTTGAGCTTGTCCACCACCTATTCTCTCTTGAATAACGGGATCTGAGTAAACATTGCTATCTAAAATGATAGACATTCTTCTTCCAACATTTTTCCCTGTTACTTCTTCAAAAATCTTTGCACCCTGAGGTTTAAAAGTTATTCCTACGTATGGCATATTTTTTGGCTGCTCCCTGCTACCAATTGCAGCTTGTCACTCATCTCCACCTAGTGGAGCAATTGCTTCTACCAAATAGGGTATTTTACTTTCAAGTTCATTTGTTAATTTATTAACTTTTTTAGAGAAAACAATCTGATGATCTTTTGGTATTTCTTTAGCTGCATGATTATTTATTTTAGCTACGTATTCTGAAAATCTTTCACCTTTTTTATAAACAATTCCATCTTTTTCAGCAGCTTGTACCCACTCTTCTATTTTCCCTTGTCCAACATCATCATTAACAAACTTAAATTCTAACTTCGCTGTCTTACCAATCAACTCTTTGGCGCGGTCAATATCTTTAACACCAGGTAATTGAATTACAATTCTATCTTTCCCCAAAGAAACGATCTCTGGCTCAGTAACTCCAAACTCATCAATTCTGTTTCTAATAACTTCAATTGATTTACTTACAGCATTTGTATCAACTTCTTCTTTAAATTGTTTAGAAATTCCATACTCAAGTGAAGCACCAGTTTCATGAGTGAATCTTACAGGATAAGAATAAAACTCTTTAATAAGTGATTTTGCTTTTTCTGAATCTTTAACATTGCTTAGAATAATTTCAACTTTTGGATCAGTTGCATCCTGGGCTGTAACAGTTCCTACTGAAGCAATAATTGACTCATCTTTTAGAGTTGAAACAATTTTTCTTGCATAGTTTGAAACTTCATCCTTATAAACCTTATTAAAATCAATTCCCAGAACCATGTAGAGTCCACCTTGTAAATCAAGGCCTAAATTAATTTTAGATTTCACAGGAAATTTTGAATCTTCTTTAAAATCAAATACTGTTGGAATAATTCCCATGATACAAAAAACAAAAATAACCATGAGAAAAACAAAACGATACCACCAATCGCGCTTCATAAAAGTAATCCTTTAATTGATATGTTTAAAATGCTTACGTATTTATAAGTCTATGAAATTGTATCGTAACTTTTATATATGTGTAAATTAAGAATTTATTTTACCCTGCTCACTTGACTCACCGCTCTGGTCAGTTTCATTAGCAGAAAGAGTAATTTGCTCTTTTAGATCTCTAGATGCATTTTGGAATTCACGGATTCCTTTGCCTAAACCCCTTGCAAGTTCAGGTAATTTCTTAGGCCCGATAAAAATCAGCGCAAATATAGCAATAATTAGAATTTCACCAAGCCCAAGACCAAACATTATTTTTCCGTTTTTTCTGTTGAATAAATTGTACTAGCGTTACCAGCAACTTGAGATTTAAGAAGTTTGATTTTAGTCCCTTCTGCGATCTCTAAAGTGATGATTTTTTCAGTTAAACCAACGATTTTACCAATGATTCCTGACTTAGTAAAAACTTCGTCACCTTTCTTAATTGAAGTAAGAAAATTTTGCTCTTGCTCTAATTTTTTCTTTTGAGGTTTAATCATTAGAAAATAAAGTACCAAAAATACTAGCATGAAAGGTACCATGCTCATTATTGGTGATTGTTGGGCTGCCCCAGTTGCTACAGCTTCAGCTGCTTCGGAATTTGAAATTAAGTTAAACATTTTTACCTCTATGTCTCTAAAGTCTAAGCTTTAAGAGTATTGATTTGATGTGTAGTCTTTATAAAAGTTCTGATAAAATTCGTCAAATGAATTGTGCAGAATAGCATCTCTTGCATCCCGCGTCATCTTTAAGTAGAAATTGAGATTATGCAAACTTATTAGCTGGCCGGCTAAATATTCACCTACATTAAATAAATGTCGTATATAAGATCTCGTATATTTAACGCACACTGGGCAACTACAATTTGGATCTGGCGGTAGTTGATCTTCTCTAAATTGCTCTTTTTTAATATTTAATGGTCCAAATTTTGTTAAAAATTGTCCGTTTCTAGCATTTCTTGTAGGAAGAACACAGTCAAACATATCCAATCCAGATTTAATTCCATTTAATATATCAATGGGCTTTCCTACACCCATTAAGTAACGAGGCTTGTTCTCTGGCATAGTAGGAACAAAGTCATTGCAAAATTCCACCATCTCTTCATTTTTCTCACCAACACTAAGACCACCAAGAGCGAGACCTGGGAAGTTAAGTTCCTCTAATTTTTGCATACATTCAGTACGAAGATCTTTATAAAGTCCCCCTTGAATAATCCCAAATAGATTTTGATGATCCTTTAATTTAACATCTTGGCATCTTTTGGCCCATCTTAAAGTTAGTTCCATACTTGTTCTAAGAGTCTCTTTGGAAGCTGGTAATTTAGGACATTCATCAAAGGCCATAACAATGTCAGAACCTAAAGACCTTTGAATCTCCATTGATTTCTCTGGGGAAATCATATGATAGGAGCCATCAATATGAGATTGGAATTTCACACCTTCTTCTGAGACTTTATTAAGATCAGATAAAGAAAAGACTTGGTATCCTCCTGAATCCGTTAATATTGGACGGTCCCAAGACATAAACTTATGAAGCCCACCCATCTTCTCAATCAACTCATGACCAGGTCTAAGATAAAGATGATAAGTGTTACCTAAAATAATTTTTGCATCCATTAGCTCAAGATCTGTTTGAGTTACGGCCTTAACTGTTGCTCTAGTTCCAACGGGCATAAATATCGGGGTTGGAATATCACCATGGGCCGTCTTAACGACACCTGCTCTGGCATTCCCTGATTTAGCTTCTAGCTTGAAAAAATTGCTCATAGGATGCCAATTTACACAAGGAAAGTGAAATGGTCTAGTCATTAAATTGAATTAATTGAAATGAAATTCTAATTACTCATCTCTTAAGATTAACATTCCATCACCATAACTAAAGAATCTATATTCATTCTCAATGGCAATTTTATAGAGCTCTAATGTTTTTTCTCTTCCAATTAAAGAAGATACTAAAATAATGAGAGAGCTTCCTGGCAAATGAAAATTAGTAATGAGTCCATTAATTGATTTTACTGCTTTTCCTGGATGAATAAAAATATCAGTTGAATTAAAACCCTCAGATGTCGTAAAGTTTGAATCCATACTACTCTCAAGAACTCTTAAACTAGTGGTACCCACTGCAATTCTATTATTTGCTGCTTGTATTTTTTTAGAATTTTGTAAATCAATCTTAAAAAATTCACTATGCATTTTGTGATCATCAATTTTTTCTGTTTTAACTGGTAAAAAAGTCCCTGCTCCAACATGCAAAGTAACAAATGCTAACTGATGTCCTTGTTTTTGAATCGTATCTAAAAGCTCTTCAGTGAAATGAAGACCCGCTGTTGGAGCTGCGACACTGCCAAGTTCACTGGCATAGGTAGTCTGATAATCCGTCTTATCTTTTTCATCAGCTTCTCCACCTCTAATATAGGGAGGGATTGGAATTTTACCAAATGATTCAATAAACTTTATTAATTCTTGATCGGAACAATTAAATTCAACCAAAAATCCACCTGCTGGATCAATTTCTTTTATTACACAAGCGAGTTCTCCAAAATGAAAAGAGTCATTTATTGATTTCTTACGAGAGGTTTTAATTAAGACTGGATATAATCCGTTTTGTTTTATCAAGGAAAGTAAAAATACCTCACATTTTCCACCACTAGGCCTTTTCCCAATTAATCTGCAGGGAAAAACTTTGGATTGGTTAAAAACTAAAGTTGAGTTTTCTGGAAGGAATTGGGAAATATCTTTATAACTAGAATGAATGATCTGATTGGATTTAGCTTTATAGACTAGTAACTTTGAATGATGCCTCCCTTTTACCGGCCTATCAGCAATAAGCTTTTCAGGTAATTTAAAGAGATAAGATGATAATTGTAAGTCTAAATTCATGGCATAGAATTATCAGATTTATTCCGATTACACAAAAAAATTGCAATAGTATCTAACAAATATTAAGCTTAAATTATGAAAGCTCTTTTAATTCTTCTCATTTTACCTAGTGCTTTTGCTTATGATTCTAGCAGACTTAAAGAGGAACTTGATGCGGCTTTTGAAGCTGAGCAGACAATCAAAATTAATACAAATTCTCAAAATCGAAAATTTAAAAGAACACGACTTATACATGAAATAAAAAAAGAAGATAAGATTTATAATCTTGAAGAAACTTTTGATCAACTAGGAAAAACCGCTCTGAAAGACAAGAAATTTAAGAGAAGTAGAAAGCAGCAGTAATTATGCTGTCGCCATTTCTCCTGATTTTGAAATCAACCCAAATAAGTTCAAAATTTTATCAATAAAACTTTTAGCTGCTAAAACCATGGGATAAGAATCTATTTGCATCCATATAAATTCAATTAACTCTCTAAGGGCGTTTAAGAATGGTGTTAAATTTAATTTTTTAAGAACAACTTCCCAGTAGCTTGATACTTCTTCAACAACATTATCCTGAGTTACAACATAAAGTGGGTTTTTACTTTTCATTAAAATACTCCGTCACATAACTAGCTAAATGAGAAAACTGATCTTGTAGTTCTTTAAATTCAACTTGGCTAAAATCAAATACAGATTTACATTCAGCACTTGATTTTACTAATTGAATTTTATTATTGAAAGGTCTAAAAAAATGTCCATTTGGATTTCCGTCCTTAATTTTTTTAAAATCTAGTTCATGTTGCTTTCTTCTATTGTCCACCATATTGGGGATATAACCAATAATTTTTGGAGAACTTGAAATCCCCATATCTTCGATATCCCCTATTACTTCATGAAAATGATCTAAGCCCTTTCTAGAAAACTGATCCGGCTGAAATGGAACCATAATTCCATTTGAAGCACAGAGAATATTTACAACTAGTAGTCCAAGTGTTGGTGGGCCATCAACGATAATATAATCATAGATTTCATCCAGAGAGTACATACTTATTAATTTTCTTAGAATCAATTGTCTTGGAGAAGGTATTCCCGCAACTGTTAATTCAAACCCTGATAAAACTTGAGCAGAAGGCAGTAAATCCAACACAACTTCATTAGAAGTTCGAATTAAAACATCAGCAAGAGTTATACTGGTATGAATTGATTTTAATTCTTTCACAGAATTTACCAGTAAATGATAGAGAGAATAGGTATGAGAATCTGTATCGTGACCAAAAAGTAATGACAGATTTGATTGTGGATCCATATCAATACATAAAACTTTTTTTCCTTGATTAGCTAAGGCATGAGCAAGATTAAAGCTCATAGTAGTTTTTCCCACTCCACCTTTTTGATTAAGTATTGAAATTATTTTTCCTTTCGGAGAATTAATTTCATTTTTCACAGCTGTAGGGGAATTAAATATATTGAACATTGAATAAACCATCCTTGTTTTACTCTTCTAACTTTACGTTATATCAACTTTACAAATGCATCAATGCCTTAACTGCCTCAAATTCAAATTAACTGGAATTGACCCAAATAGTTGTCGTTTTTGCTCGGAATTCATTTTTTAGACTCTTTTTAAAATGCTCCTAAGTAACCGAAATTAAACACCTTTGAGACCTTGTGTGTCTAAATAAAAAACTCATTGCCTTAGAATATAAGTCAAGAAGAATTTTTTAAGTTCGTGCTGATGCTGACCGATATGCTGGGTGGAGAAGAAATGGAAGTGGATAGAAAAAGTTACAGGATAGAAAAATTCAGGCTTTTACTCGTGTTAATGATATTCATCGCGAGTTCTTGTGTTCCTATAGAAAAAGTCACAGAGTGTGGACCTAAAGAAACATTTGATGCTGGACTAAAAAAATGTGTGCAGACTCAAGGTAAGGGCTCATATGGATCAATATCTATTTCATCAATTTCACCTTCATCACAAGTTTATACTTTAAGAGAAGCTGATCCTTCAGTTCCTCATAACATAATAGTTAAAGATGTTTATCAATCAGGATATATAGTTAACTGGACGCTTTACTTACCTTCAGGTATTCCTCAAGTTGTTGCGAATAATACAACAAGCTATACTGTAAATCCCCTTTCTCCTTTCTTTACTCAGAATGGAACTTACATGCTCAATGCAACCGTATGGGATTACGATCAACAAGTAACTCTTGATCAAAGATCTTGGTCAATAAATTTTTTAAAAACAGAATCACCAAAAATTATACCTATAGATTTTCCTCTAGGAAATGTTTATACAGAAGTTAATAGCACTTTATTAGAAATTAGTGTTTCTTTTGATAAACTTTTAAAAGCTAATGCTAGGATTGATTGGTACCTAGATGGAACTCCTACTCTAACTGATAAAGCTACTTCGACATTAAATGGTGTTCGATTTACCGCTCAAAATTCCGGTGTCATAGGAACAGCGATTGTTTTAAATTTTGACGGTGTTCAAACTGTAAGTACAGTTGTAAATAATTGGAATGCTTCTAACCCTACTAACACCGTTACTTATAGTGGCCTTGGTTCAACTGTTTTCACAGCTTCAACTGCTAGCTTAGTATTGCCTACAAATATTACAACTACATCAACTTCACAAATAACTACAAGTAAAATAAGTTTAAATCCTTCTGGAATGACTACTGGAAACCATACTCTTTTTGCTAAACTTTCTGATGGCAATAATACCCTTTATGATGAAAAACTTTTTAATATTTTTATAAAAATTCCTGATTTTACAAGTGTGTTTGTTTCAGCAAATGCTGGAGCTCAACCAAATGTAACGACGACGGCAGTAGATGGTGTACCTCAAACTGCCGGGGGTATTTTTCAAGGTTCTGGAAATCAGCCTGTTAATTTCTGTGCTTATGTTGATAATTATCAAGGTACGGCAAATGTTACAGGCGTTTCAAATGTTTATGCTCAGTTTTATTTAAATGGAGCAAAACTTGGTGGAACAGTTAACTTTCAAGGTAATGGCGAAGCAAGCAGAATATGTGTAACAGACTTATCTGGATTTACAAATTTTAGCTTTGATCACTCACAGCCTGTTCCAATTAATATTGAAAGTCAGAGTATTAGAATGGATATTTATGATAGAGGATCAGATATGATTCTTAATCCTGTTCAAGATTATAAAATCACTGAATTTTCTTGGCCAGTAAATGTTCGACCAAAAAATACAGCACCAGTTGCAAGTATCAATGATAGTGCAATGGTACCTTTACAAAAATTAGATACTATTTCTGGAAATCTTTATTATGAACTAACTGAAGATCAACCTTTTACTTTTGAGATAGAAATTTCTGATAATGACTCTTACAAGTTTATTGCAACTGGAGCAAATGGAATTGATAATCAGTTTGAAACAAGATGGAAATTAGATGGTGTACTACTTGATGGTACTTCAACTTATCTCAATACTCCTGTAACAACTCCTGATTGCTTTGTTACTTATGGTGAAACTCATGCTGATAAACTGACTTGTACTATCACTATTCCATCTTATACAAATACAGGAGTAAACTCTCAAACAGATTACACATTAGTAGCTGATGTAACGGATGTGAGTTTTTATCCAGGTGGACCTAAGAAAACTTCAACAACTGTTGATTTTAAAATAAAAGTACTAGAGGCCCAAAATCCTCCAGAAATTCAACCAATGACTTATGTGGGTTCAACTACAAATTATTCTTATATCTCATTACAAAATGATCCTCTTAAGCCAAGGGGTTATCATAATAACCCTCTAAGTGGAGCTTTAAATGAAAGAGATGATGTTATTTTAAATATTGTTGTGAAGGACTCTGAAAGAGACGCCTACTACAGAATGATTGAAATGTGTCGAACTCAAAACCTTGGAATTTTTAGTAACTGTACTATTATTTCAGGACTTCAACAAATTTCCAGATCAGATTCAAACGAATATCATAAAAGTACACACTATTTTAGAATTCCTGAGAACGCAGTTATTGGTGCCTCACAAGCGGATGTCTTTTTTAAAGTTACTATTCAAGATACTCCAAGTTCATTACCTGGAGCTGCAACTGTAAACTCAGAACCACTTTTACCTGAAGATGGCTCTGGAAGAGATACACCTTATGTATCTAATTCAATATTCATGGTAAGAATTAATAATAAAAACCCTGCACCAGTGCTTTCACAAGAAGAATATCAAGTTCCTTCTCGTGAGCCTGAAGTTTCGGGCGATCCTCTACCTGAATATTACGTTTATCCTGGATTCCCATTTACAATTTATCCAGGTGAAGTAACGGATAGTTCAATTTCTGATGGAAAAAATATCTTATATCAATGGCAAGTTTGTGAAGTCTCACAATGTTCTGTTGCTGGTGGTTGGATCGATATTCCAAATGCTATCCAAAAAAATCTTGTTTGGACTCCACCTACTGAGTTTGAAGGACAGGAAGTTAATATTAGACTTTGTATTGGTGATGACGGTTTTGGTAACGATTTAACGAGCTGTTTAACTGCACCGAGTGTTCCTCCAATTGGTTCAAACATTATTATGGCAGGTCCTTGGACAAATATTTTTGTTAAAGCTAATGCTGTCGCAAATTTTGGTGAGGATATATTTTCAAACTTTTATAATCCAAGTGGTGAACTGGCGACATGGGTAGATGCTAGTGGTTACTCCCCTGTTTCCTATAATGCTTACTCTAGTTGTATTACAACTAATGATTGTAGACTAGTAATAGATAAAATTCAATTTATGACAGATGGTTCTGCTCATAACAACTCTCAAACTTCAATCGTGATTCCAACTGAGTCAGGTGGCGCAAGTCCAGCTCCTCGCGATATTACCTTGATTGGAGATGAAATTAACAAGACATTATTCGTTGCTTATACTGTGGCAGATGCAAATACTGTTCCTGTAGGAATTCAAACTATTAGAGTGAGAAGAATTGATATTGGTGATGATAAATTTGGATTTAATTATTCCGGAAATGGAATGATTATTGATGATTTTTCAACTCAAAATATGGTCGTCGATTATCAAACTGACTCAATAGGTAGTGCACAAATTCAATTTGTTAATACTAGTCAATTAGATCCAAGTGACATAATCACAATCAATGCTGTTGCCTTTACTGGAACATATGATTTTGGAATTTCAAATTTAAATGATAACTTTGCTGTTGCTTCTGAATTTGCTGATGCAATAAATAATAGTACTGATCCTAGAATTTCTGGGGTAATAAAAGCAACTGCAACGGGCTCAACCGTTGTTATAGATGGTCTTCCTAAAAATGATTTTATCGACTTTCAAGTTTATGCTAAAAAACTTGGTCGCCTCATGATTGATCCATCTTCTGGTAAATTATTATTACCATTCATCGATGGATTAAATGATAGTAAACTTTCTGTTATTGGTATGGATTCAACATTACAATTAGGTGATCAATCAAATATTGTTGATTACGTAAAAATAACTCAATCACTAGAGATGACTGAAATTGATAATGAAATGAGTTATGATGGAAACTTTTACATCGCCAAAAGATCTCTCAATGGTTTTGTGTATGTTTATATGTACAATGATTTATTAAATTCTAATGCTAATGCTGTAATGACGGGATCTGATTCTGAAGTATTCTCGGCAATTATGAGTAATATAAAAGTTTCAGCACCAAAAATGGGCAATGATTATGCCTTCGTTGGTGGTATTGGTTTAGATAAAAAATTAAATATTGCTAGAATGTCACATCTTGATTTTGCTTCCGGTTCAGTTGTTTTAAGTAAATCTGAGCCATTAATAGATAATACACTTTTTCCAACAATTACTTCTGCTATGAACACGATTGACTATGATTTAGAGACTTTCCCTAATCACCCTCAAGAATGTATCTTAGCTGTTGCTAGTTCTGATGATGCTGTTCATAACCCAGATTTTAGACAAAGAGCTTTGATAATGAAAATCCAATCAAATGATATTTATAGTGGAACATCCCCTCTCTTATTAGATGAAGGTGAAGCATATGTAAGTCACTCTGGAGAACAAGTTGTTCTTGACCCTACAGCGAGATTTGAAATTCAATTATCTTCAGTAATATCTGGTTTTGCCTTTGGCTCTGCTGGTTATAATACTGAAGAAAATATGAAAGATTTTGTTATCTATAATTATCACTCTGGTACTCCGAGTACCGGTAAGTTAATTTCAACGATTGTAAATGTTAGGGATGAAGAAATTCAGGCAACTTCTCCTGGACAAAATACAGCTCCATACAATCCAGCATTTTTCAATCCAACCCCACCTATAGATCCTAATACTTTACAGGGTCAATAATTCCAAGCATATTGCTTGACTAAAATAGTTCATGCTATACTTTTAGCATGAACAAAATTTTAATTTTGCTTATCTTGATATTATCAAAATCAGTAATGGCCAATCAATTGGTTATTGTTCAAGCATTAAGTAAAACCAAAAGAAGTTTTATTACTAGAATTGGTAAGAAAGATGGTATCCAACAAGGCACTAAAGGTACTTTTACTTCTAAAAATTTTTCTTTAATTGCAAAAGCAACAAGTGTAACAAGAGAATTTGCACAATGGACATTAGAAAATCCTAGTGCATCTGTTCCTTTTGATAAGGGTGAAATTGTAACTTACAACAATTCCACTGAAAATATTTGGAAACTTGTTTCTGAAGATGAAAGAAAGAAAATGATAAAAGAAAAACTCTTTAATCCAAGATCTGCCCTACTTGCAAAAACTGCGCTATCGCGAGGATTATTTGAAAGTATCTCAGGTGTTTCAGACCAAGAATTTCAGCGTGGTGGACCAATCTTTGAATTTTACTATGACAAAGAATACACTAAAAACATATCTGCTGGAATTGGTTTTAGATTTGATAGCGAAAGATCAAATTCAGACTCAGGTGGAGGCTCTACAAATATAACAAGATTAGTTGGTATGTTTATGATTTCCTATTATTTAAATAAAATTGAAAGTTTATTTAATGGACGCCCTTTTGCTTCACTTGGAATGGGATATGGATCAACAACACATGCTACAGAATCTGCTGGTAAATATAGAGTAAGTGGTCCAACTTATATTCTACCGAGTTTTGCTTTAGGATTAGCAATGCCAATTGAAGAAAACTACGATGTTGTTTTTGATACTGCAATTGAGTCAATTAACTCTATTGTAGGTTCACCTACTGATGATACACAAACTTATTCTGATACAAATTGGAGAATTGGTATTGGTGTTAAAATGTATTTTAAATAATTTAATTAAAAATTAAACTACATTAACCCAATTTCTCTAAGTCTTTGTTTTAAAAATTCATTTCCATTTATAGGTGCATATTTTTTTCCATCCCCAAGACAAGAATCAACCACATCTAACATTGCCTCTGGATTTGGATGTACAAAAAATGGCATGGAATATCTTTCTGATTTTAAATCAGTTGGATTAACTACTCTATGAGTTGTAGCTGGAATTACGTCATTTGTTAAAACCTTCATCATATCTCCAGAATCAACAATCAATTGACCTGGTTTAGTTGAAACAGCTAACCATGTACCATCTTTATCAAGAAGCTCAAGACCAGAATCTGTCGCTCCCATCAGAATAGTTATAAGGTTAATATCTTCATGAGCGGAAGCTCTAAATGTACCTTCAGGTGGTTTTGTACCTAGAGCTGGATAATGAATTGGTCTTAGGATCGAATTCCCAAAATGAATCATATCTTTAAAGAAATTATTTGGAACTTTTAATGCTTTACCTAGTGCTTCTAAAAGTATTTGAGAAGTCTGATCTAAGCTTGTATATAAATTTTGTAAGTTTTCTTGAAATTCAGGAAATTCACTTGGCCAAATATTTTTTGGATATACTTCATTATACTTATGACCTTCTGGAAGTTCACGCCCTACGTGCCAAAACTCTTTTAAATCTGGACTTGGATTATCTTTTGCGTGCTCAATACCAAAAGCTGTATAACCTCTTTGTCCGCCGCCTTTTGGACAAACATATTTCAATTTTGTTTCTGTTGGTTGATTATAAAATTTTTGAACTTCGGCATAACCTTTTTCCATAATCTCTTCAGAGACATTATGATCAACTAAAATAATAAATCCGTATTCTTTTAAACCCTCATAAAGATTTTTTACGAAATCATCTTTTTGCTCGGCTGAACCATTAACATAATTTAACAAGCTAAGTTCTGGTACTTTTCTCATTTTCCCCTCAGGATTTATTTATTAATGTCAGCTAATTATCTAATATTGCCCCAAGTGTCCAGTTATGGGAGCAAATCATATAAAAAATTCATGTTAATTTATTATGAGAATAGTCAGTATTTACTTATCTTCGGGGTCTTTTTTCTTTAATGAAATGGTCGCATTGATCTCAAAATCGTATTTTTCTAGAACTCGGTCAATTTCTTGAGAGAGGTCTATCTTATTAAGATAATTCTTTAATTCCGCTTTAACTGAGCCAATAAATTCTTCTTTTGATTGCTTAGCGTTTGATAGTAGCCCTGAAACAACATCTTTTGGAAGTGGTAAGTCCTTAATAATCCCTTTAACTGCATCTTCTGTCATAAATGCAGCACCAATTCCAGTATTGATCACTTTTTTCACTAAGTCAGATAGTTTCTTATCTTCTTTTTCACTCATTTATAGGGCCTTTACTCTGTTGTAATAAGCTTTCATCATTTGAGGTAAGTTCGAAGAAACCAATTTATTAACGATCATTTTAGGGGCAAAAATCTTAAAATCGATTTCTAGAGAGTAAGTTACTTCAACTTTTCCATCTCCTAAATCTTTTAGATCCCATCCCCCAACATTTGATTTAAAGATATCTCCACTCTCCAATGTCCAAGTTACTTTATTTGGTCTTTGGTGAGTTAATTTTATTATATAGCTAAACTGCTTAATTAAATTAATTGAATATTTAACTCTTGCTCCATTTTCATCTGCTTCAAGAATTTCAATTGAATCAACACCATCAACAAAATCTGGATACTTTGCATAATCAATAATCACATCATAGAGTTTATTAATGTCGATATCCATAATTTCTGTTCTATTTGCTAATGCCATTTAGTACCTCGGTTTCTTATCAAAATGATGTTCAGCTCTAATATGTCTAATTGTACCTGATTGTGATCTCATTACCAATGAGTGAGTAAAACATCCCCATGGCTTGAAAATAACTCCATCTAAAAAGTTACCAGTTGTCACTCCAGTAGCACAAAACATAACATTTCCAGAGGCTAACTCATCGATTTGCCACACTTTGTTTATATCAGAGATTCCCATCTTCAATGCTCTTTGAATTTCTTCATCATTTCTTGGTTTTAAAATACCTTGAAAATCCCCACCAAGGCATCGTAGAGCTGCCGCAGAAATCACACCCTCAGGAGCACCACCTGTTCCAAATAAAATATCTATACCGCTATGAGGAGTACAACAAGCAATTGAAGCTGAAACGTCTCCATCCCCAATTAAGCTAATTCTAGCTCCCGCTTCTCTAACCTCAGCAATTAGATCAGCATGACGTGGTCTATCTAAAATTACAGCCGTTAAATCTTGAACTCTACATTTTTTTGCTTCTGCCACTCTTTGAAGATTTTCAGTAGCACTTTCTTTTATATCAATAATACCTTTACAGTCAGGACCTACAGCGATTTTCTGCATATATGTATCTGGTGCATGTAAGAGATTACCTTTTTCGGCAATGGCCATAACTGAAATGGCATTATATCCACCTGTAGCACAGATTGTTGTTCCTTCAAGAGGATCAAGGGCAATCTCTAATTCTGGCCCATTACCTGAACCAACTTTTTCACCAATATAAAGCATTGGAGCTTCATCACGCTCACCTTCACCAATTACTACCGTCGCATCGCAATCCACTGAGTCCAACATTGATCGCATTGCGTCAACAGCGGCTTGATCAGCGGCTTTTTCATCCCCACGTCCCATAAGCCTAGCAGAAGCTATAGCGGCCATTTCTGTTACGCGGACAAATTCAAGTGCAAGATTTCTATTCATGATGAGGTCCCTTTATCAGTCTTATTTCTAACCTATTTTAATCAGTTTTTGACCAATAAAGGAAGTCTAATTTCCCAATTTTAGCAATATAAAATCACGAATGTGGTTTGGTATCTTTTGTTCATCGATTGGACGCAATAAGTCTCTTGCGAAATCGATCTTTAATTCGTCGTTATTAAGTTCTAATTCAAATTCATACTCATCTTGGCTAACTAGTGGGGTTGTCTTATCTTTTTTGGAAATAACTGTTCCCGTTTTTAATCCTTTTGTCATATCCCACTCTAAATAATTTTCCATTAAAATGAATTGGAATTTTGAAACAGAACCATCTCTATTGGACCAAACAAAAATTTCAACTGGTCCATCTGTACTTAGCCAGATAGTTAAATCATTTGGAATTTCTAAATCCATTGGCGAATTATGAAGTGATTTAAAATTTTGAGCAAGATTTTCAATACTTAAAAACTTCTCAATATTTTCTCTAAAAATCGGATTATTGATAAACTCTACGCCTAAGGCATCGGTTTCTCGCCACTGAACAACACCACCGATATCAAGAGTTTTACCATACCAATGAATAATACCTTTTATATCACTATGTAATTGATAATCAGTACTGCCTGATTTTAATCCTAAACGCATTCCTGTTTGTGAAATATCAGTAATTTCATAAACTTTATCTTGTTCTTTTTCAGACTTAAAAGTCATAAAACAAAAAGGAAATCTTGGAAATGTTCTCTTTTCTGAAACATTACCTTCGGTCTTGATTAAGTTTAAGTGTCTATTCATTTTGACTCCAATTAAAAGCTATCCTTAAATTTTATCTTAATTTGAGATTTCCTCAAGAGAGAGAATTAGTATCCTTTTCATCGCGTTAACCATCAACACTATGCAAGATTTGCTCTTTTTATAATCTTTCAATTACTCTCATGATTTGGTATTTTACTTAGGTGGAAAAACAAACAGAAATGCCTTTTGTTGAAAGAGATGATCTTCAAATTGATAATCTCCCCAATCGGTTAACAATTTTTAGAGTACTTTTAATCCCTATCGTTATGGGCATGCTCTACATTTCTGATGATAGAACTCCAATTCTAGCAACTTTAAAGAGTGAACTTGCATGGACTGCTGGCTGGCTTTGTGCCTTAGCATCTATTACAGACTTTTTTGATGGATACATTGCTAGAAAAAGAGACATTGTAACTGTCTTTGGTTCTTTCTTAGACCCTATTGCTGATAAATTCCTCGTTGTGTCTTCTCTGATCATGTTAACTAGTCTTGGCAGAGTTCATGTTTTAGTCGCTATTGTTTTAGTTTTAAGGGAAATGTATATCACCTCCCTTAGATTGCTCGCTTCAAGTGAAGGTCTTTCTGTGCCTGTTGATAGATTAGGAAAGTGGAAAACCTTTGCACAAATGGTTGCAGTTCCTTGTTTGATGGCCAATCAAAGTTGGTTTATCTTTAATCTAAATATTATTGGAACAGTTTTAATCTATATTTCAGCCCTTCTTTCTTTGCTATCAGCTATTCAATATACTTTAAGGCTGATTCAAAAGCTCAAACAATCTAGAAAATCAAAATTAAATAGGAAGAAAAATCTTGCGACCTAACCCGCAATGGATAATTTAACAAAAAAACCGAAAATGTATAAAAGGAATTGAGATGAATAATGAATTCATACTTGTAAATGTATCAGGAAAAGATCAGCCAGGGATTACTTCTAATCTTATGAAAATGATCGTAAAGGGTAATCATAATATTGTTGATATGGGACAATCAGTAACCCATGGTCTTTTATCTTTAAGTATTCTAATTGATGTAAATCCTGATTCGCAAGATTCACTTTTAAAGGACATGCTTTTTGAAGCTAAAAAACTTGGAATTGAATTAGATTTTTCAATCGTTGAAAATGGTGTTGAACTTCTAAATGATCAGGAAAAACATATTATTAGTTGTGTAGCTGTAGAT
>CAYGTU010000040.1:0-1056 GCA_964352945.1 uncultured Bacteriovoracaceae bacterium | reverse complement strand
CCCAGCACCCCAACCCTAGACTTAGACGTGGCGCTCGCGACGGCCCTCCGCCTCACTATCTTTCTGAAATCAGGCAAATTTTTGCTCAGAATAAAATAAATATAAAAAGAATTGATAATATTTCAGAGGGAAAATTTAAATCTCTTGATATTGCTACTAACAGTCCAAAAGGTTTGGATTGGGCCAAAATAAAATCTCAAATAATTTCTGTATCTACAAAATTTTCTACAGATGTTGCCTTTCAAAAAGATGATGTTTTCAGATGGAATAAAAGACTTATTGTTTTTGATATGGATTCAACTTTGATTCAAGCTGAAGTAATTGATGAAATTGCAAAAGTCGCTGGGTGCGGTGATAAAGTTATTGCCATTACTGAAAGAGCAATGAATGGTGAACTTGATTTTAATCAATCTCTAATTGAAAGAGTAAAACTCTTAGAAGGTCTTGAAACAAAAAAATTAAACGAAATAATGGAAAGTCTACCTATCACTGAAGGTGTTGAAGATTTTTTAAAAACAGTTAAGTCTCTGGGATATAAAACAGCTGTTATCTCAGGGGGATTTACCTTTTTTGCCCATGCTTTAAAAGAAAAATTAGGACTTGATTACGCTTTTGCTAATCAACTTGGAATAAAAGATGGAAAATTAACAGGTACAGTTGAAGGACAAATTGTAAATGCCGAACACAAAGCATTTCTTTTAGAATTCTTAGCTCAACAAGAAGGCATTCAGCTTGATCAAGTTGTGGCCATTGGAGATGGTGCTAATGACCTACCCATGTTAAGTAAAGCTGGGTTAGGAATTGCCTTTCATGCAAAACAAATAGTAAGAGAAAAGGCCAATCAACAAATGTCTTTTGGCCCAATGACATCAATACTTTATTTCTTAGGAATTCCAGGACCACAAGACTATGGCAACAATGTTTAAAAAACTTAATGAAGCTTTAGAAAATGCAGCTACTGCAAAAAGCTTAAGTATCTCAATTAAAACCAGTGAAATCCCTTATGAAATTTCAGGACTTCCCTATCTTGAAGAGCTGTATATTAAGGGAGATAAA
>CAYGTU010000039.1:0-19420 GCA_964352945.1 uncultured Bacteriovoracaceae bacterium | reverse complement strand
ATCCATGATCTGGTAGATCGTAACCGGGGCATATTTAAGCCGTCAGAGACGTCATTTTATATCCATATAATACTAGTATATTCCTTTTATTTAAAAAGGCATCAGATCAACTTTAAATGTAAGAATTAATTAGAAGATTAATTTTCCCTGTAAAAAATTCAATAATCATTTTTTATATAACAGATGCTTTATCAAATGCTATAGATCCCCCACAAACCTTGTGAGAGAGGTTTTGATTGGATATGAGAGAATTTAAAAATATAACCCTATTCATAGTTGTTTCTTTAATAAGCATTAATAGCTTTGCCCTACCTACTGGAAAGCTTCAAAAACTTTTGAGGCGAGGTCTTGAGCTAGATCCCAAAAAAGTCACTAAATCTACGATCATTAAACAAGAAGAAACTTATACTCAATTTCTTTTAAATGAATTAAAAAGCGCCCCATTAAAATATGGCGTTTCAAATATAGATGAAATCATCTCCGCAATTTCTTTATCAGACATTAAAAGTGAATCTGTTATCAACCAACTGGTTAGAGAAAACCCATTTTTGGCCAATCTACTGATTAATATTTATAAATCTGGAGCAACTGCTGATTTAAAAGAATTTGCTTCCAATATAAAATATTACAAATTTGTGAGTATAAATTATCAACACGTTATGCTTGATCCTAATCTAATCACTGGTTTAGGTGAAGAAACGGACAGAAGGATAATGTCATTATCTTTAGTACTAATGAGAAATGAACTCATTAATTTAAAGAATTTCTCCCATACACTTCTGCTTACAAATTACCAAGATAAGCAAATTGTTGAACAAATTGTCGATATGTTACTGATCATTGCCAAAGATACAAACATTTACCTCTTTAATGATTACACCAATAGATCTGAACTATATTACGCTGACTTGGTAAAACTAGGAAATGCCCTTTCTCAGACTATTACTCAAATATCTGAAAAAACGAATAAAAAATTAGAAAGGCAAGAAATCCTCACTATATTCAAAAGACATCTAAACGAGTAAATCTTACAGATTCTCTTTTTAAAATCTCTACAAAACCCAATTTATGCTAAAAGTGAGAAAACATTATTTCAAAGGAAATTACATGAAATGGGGAAATCTATTAATTATAAGTACAATTATCACGTCATCTTTGACTCAAGCATCAACTTGTAAAGATAAGTATTTAGAAGAAATTAAAAATAATAAGACAGTTTCTGATAAAATTATTAGAAGCACTGGTGATGTTATTCCATACCTAGGTTATATGGGTGGAGTGGCAATATTTGGAACTTCTGCAGGTGCTCTTGTAGGTTACGCAGGCCTTCCACTTGCTCTAATTCTTGAAGATCAAATTGAAGATGCAGTAAAAGATGCAAAATTAATGAAAATGGTTCGACTAGTAAATGAATCTGAAATTGAGCTTGGACTTATGGCAAGACCTCAACCAGATGAACCTCAAAAAATTGTAATTCCTGTTGATGGAAAATCAAATAAAGAAAAAAGAGCTCAAAGAAGACAAAATCGTAAAGCTAACCGCGAGTTTAATGCTATTAAACGTGGTAACAAAAGAATAGTTAAAGAAAATAATATTGCTCAACAAACTTTTTCTGATTTATTAGAAGAATTAAAAGAAACTCACCCAGAAGTTACTGCTACAGAAGTTGCAAATTTAATTTCACAAGTTGATAGAGATGGAAAACTTTGTAACGGATCTATCAGACAACAAGATATGACTTTCAATACAAGATCAGATTATAAAAGTATTGATGCAAATGATACAAAAAGAGAAATGAAAGCTAAGAATAGACATAATAATAGAGTTTCTAAGCATAATTCAAAAATTCATGAGAAAAAATTTAGAAAAAGATTTGCTTTTGAAAAACAATTAATTAAATATTTAAATTCACAATTATAATAAAAAGCCCCTTTAAAGGGGCTTTTTATTTTACTTCAAAATTTTGTTCTAATTTTTCTATCTCTGTTTTATTCGCTTTTAAAATTTCTTTAAAATCATCATATCCATTATTACACTTCTCGCACTGTAAATATTCTAGAACGGCTTGATCAAATTGTTTCTCACCTATTTTTTTTCTCAGCTCACTTAGAAAAAATGCTGACTTTCCTTTTGAAAAAACTTGGACTCTATCAATTTGAAACTTTTTATCTTCATTTGTATTGGGTGAAATTAATTTTCGGTCTAATTCCTTTTTCTTAGAATATTTGGTTAAATAATTATTTATTAAAGATTGCTGTAAATGAGCATCATGGGCTGAAAGTTTTTTAGTTATTTGCATATTATAAATCATTGCTAAACCAAGTGAAAACCAAAGTTCATGCTTCGAACTTACTCTTTGACTAGTTACTCCAAATCCAAAATACAAATGTGAAACTAAATTTGAGAAGGTTTCAAAGAGATACTTCTCCCAAGGTCTTTCTATATTTAAATAATTCTCTTCTATATAATCCAAACTTGAAACTTGAGGTTTCCATCCAATATTAATTTCAATATATTTTTGATCAGCATGAGAAATCTCTCTTTGAGAAAAAATAGCAAAAACATTCTGTCCTAACGCATCACTTGCAAGAGCTTTTGAATTTAAATCTACAAAAACCAAATGATCAGTTGATTCTCCAAATTTCAATCTATATTCTGGCCAAATTTTCTTTAAGCTTTCTTCCCAATATTTAGGGTAAATATTAGCAAGTTCACGAGGAGATATTAAATTAAAGTCTGTATTCTCTATTTGAAAAACGTAACTATTGTATTTATCCTTTTTGGCCAATCCAATAATAAAATTAGAAACATCTTTTACTTTATAAATTCCATTTTCGGATTTGAAAGAACTAAAAGAGAAGTATTCTAAGGAGTAATTTAATTCAATTTTTACTTTTTGTGAAAGTGTATAATTGTAAGGATTTCTGTGACCTCGAAGTAAATCCCCTGCACCACTTGCTAGTTCTTTTTCACTAAGGAGAATAATATTGTCCTTTTCAATAACAGGAACTTCATAACTCTTTTTGTCTTTTGATGGGTCTTTATAAGAAGCTGTAACTTTAAAATTTTTGTCTTTTAATGCGATTTCATAAAAGACATCATATTGTAAATTAGCTTCCTCTTTAGAGCATGAAATAAGGGTAACCAAAATAGATAAACATAATAAGAGCCTAGAAATATTCATAACCTAAAGGTACTAGATTAGATTCAATTGTCTAGGCACGTGCGTTTAATTATTGAACTTTATGAGACTCATGATCGGCAATTAAATTATTTAAACTGATACCACAAATTGAATAAAAAAGATTATCTGCTTTTTTCTGTGCTTGAGAATCAAGTTTTTTATAATTCATTATTAACTCTTTAGAGTCTTGTGTTTCAAATATATTGTTTTTAAGTACATTTTCTAAATTAGTTTGTGTTTGCATTAGGTATTCCCTCCCATGAGAAAGCTAATTTGTGTGTTTTCGTCAGTTCTAAATGCTAACGAGCTTAACAAACTAAGACCAGAGATATTCATTTACCTATTTTTCTAGATGATTGAAATTACAAAAATGTCAGACGATATTAGATTTAGCCTACGCGTTATTGAATTCTTTTTTAAGCGATTTTATAACAATCATTTTTATTGAGAATAATAAGATAGCTACAATTCCAAGTGAAACAGCGAGACCAATCCAAAGACCTTGTATTCCATAATTATGATAAAAAGTCAGATAAGCTCCAAAGGGAATTCCAATAATCCAAAACCCGAAAAATACTACGATTGATGAAACTTTCGTTTGCTTTAAACCTCTTAAAATACCGTTTAAATTAACTTGCAGGGAATCAAATATTTGAAATATCGCAACAATTAAAAGTGCATTTACACCAAGGGCAATAACCGCCTTATCTCTAGTCATTAAATTCATCATTTGCTGAGGGAAAAAATAAAATAAAGAAGCCGAAAAAATGGCAAAGCTTATGACAACCGCCATAGAAGCCTTTATATAATGAATAATTTCATCTATATCTCTTCGACCATAGGCATTTCCTACTTTTACTGCAACTGCACTAGAGATTGCCATGGGTACCATGAATGCAATTGAAGCTAGTGTCATAATAATATTATTAGTCGCCGAAGAAATAATATCTAATTTCCCTGAAATAATACTAACTGCGCAAAAAGCAGTTACTTCCATAAAAAACATAAAAGCAATTGGAATACTAAATTTAAGACATTTCATAATAAATTCATGAGAGTACTTTACTAATTTATCTTTACGCAAAATATAAATAAATAAGCTTAGTGCCATAAAAATACGAACACCAAAACTTGCATAAGCAAGACCTATTTGCCCCATACCTTCAAAGCCTAGTCCTCCAAAAACTAATAAAAAATTTAATCCGAGATTTACAAAAACTGCAATGATTGCAATGAAGTTTGGAAACATAACTTCTTCATAGGATTGTAAATACTCTTTCATGGCATTAAACATAAAGGCAAAAGGAAATGAGAATGCAACGACCTTATTGTACTCCATAACAGGTTTAACTAATTTTTCATTAATTTTAAGATAAGGAACAAATTCATTAACTACTAAAGTAATTATTGAAAGTATTATTCCTATTACAAAAGCAAAAATTAATATACTTAAGAGTCTGTCTCTTTTATCAATACCTTGTCCTCGCTCGATAGCAAGTATCGGAGAAATTCCCATCATGAGACCTATACCAATCAAAAAAATAGGATTTGAAACTCCAACTGAAACTCCAATTGATGCAGCTGCTTGAGTTGAATACCTTGAAGCAACATAGATATCTCCAGTCGAGATAAGCATTATTCCAATAGAACCTAATATAATCGGAACAGATAATTTAATTAATTTTTTTATATAATCGATGTTAATCATGGTTTTTAAATTTAGCACGGCCAAAACTTGGAGCATATTTATTCTTGATCTAATTTGATCGTAAAAATCAAACAGAGCACGTAAGTACCTATAATCATTGTGTTCCGTCTAAGCTTTTGACAGATAATCTTTACATGCATCCCCTCAATTAATTGAAAATTCTCTGGAATTTGTCATCATAGAAAAGATTAATACATTAATTATGGGGAGACATCATGAAAAGAAAATTTATCACACTATCCGCACTAGCACTATTACTTGGTTCTTGTGGAATTACAAAGAATGCAGCTGATGCAAATAAAAACTCAGCTTGTATTAAAGAAATGAATGCTGAAATGATTTTAAAAATGGGTCCAAGTGCTGCTGAGGAAAAAAGAAATAAAAAAGCGGAACTCTTAGGCTTAAATATGAATGATATGGGTAATAAGCTTTTTGATGCAGCAGTTTATATGAAGGCAATGGCACATCAATTAAAATCGAGTAAAGAATGTATACAGACTGAAAATGGATTAGAAATAGAATATCTTAATGCTGCTAAAGAATTTTCAAGAAAAATATCTGGTCTAGCAAAAAAAGCAAATGAAGCTGAAATTAAAATATCTAATATCGTTTCTGACAAAACTGCTGATGATTTAGGAATTGAAGCTGATGTTTTAGAAGCTCAGAGAAATTTAGTTGCTTATGCAGCAACTATGCATGAAATCCATGATTTTCAATTAAATCAAAGGAATAAAAAGAAATCATCTCGATTTTCTCCATCAACTCATGAGTCATTATCAATGATGGATTTGATACAACAATCATTAATAGCAGAAAGAGATGTTGAAGCTGGAAAAATAAACCTATCAAATATCAAAGATTATCAATTAGAACTTGCAGATAGCTCAAATAAACAAATAATGCTTCAATTAATAAATTTGAGATATAACTTTTTAACTGCACTAGCTAGTAAATTTTTAGTTGATCCAAACTCTGAGACTTTTCAGACAAATGCACACAGCATTCAGGTTAGTCTTAAAAAAGGTGAAGCACCAACTACTAAGCTTCCATCTATAATTGATGGTGTTAATTCTATATCTAGAGCAAAAATATCAAAGTATTTATCAAATGCTGCTAAAGCGAAATCATTTTTAATAGAGCTTGGAACACTTGATCATCTTTCTCTTGATCCTGAATTACAGTTTATTCTGACATTTATTCATATTGATTCTGACTCAACTGTTTTATCAGGAGTTAAAACTTCTAAAGTTGCTAATGATAATGCTCAAAAAACTGAGATAAAAGAACTCATAAGCGAAATTCTTGAGCCAATTGTAACAATATCTGAGGAAGCACCAGCTGTTGAGGAAGCACCAGTAATAGAAGAAGAAATTATCGAAGAAAATATCTAATCAAATAATCTAAAAGAGGCGCTAAATTAGTGCCTCTTTTATTTTTGCTGTAACTAAATCTCTGTGAAACTTATCTGTTATAAAATCATGTCTTGTATCAATTTTAGTTAATTTTAATTGCTTTCCTAATTGGTTTATTGCACGTTTTGTAAACCAATCATCTCCATCACAATAAAAACCATGAATCTTCTCTCTAAGCTCATTTGAAATATGAGGCATATCTTTTTGTCTACCTAGGGTTTTTGCCTCATGTGCGGCCAATCTGACGCATATTTCAAGCTCTTCTAAGGTAGATGGCCTAAGTTCTGGAACAAGTTTCTCAAGATAGTGGATATTTTTAAATAAGACTTTTTTGGCCCGCTTACTGGTGTTTAATATTGAAGCAAATTTTAATATACACTTCCCTTTTAAGTTAGGTTTACCTAAAAACGGAAATACAAGCATACACTTTTTTATTAACTGGGGGTTTCGAATAAGGATTTGATTCGCAAAATATCCGCCTATTGAATGAGCAATTATGATTACTTCTTCATTACCTGAAAACTGCTTAATTTTATTTTCATAAAACAAAGTCATTTCATCTAAAAACTCTTTCGATTCTTTACGGTCGGCAATAGAAGGAAAAATATGGGTATCAACATTAGAAGCTGATAGACTTTGAGCAAGCTCATCCATCCACATTTCATAAAAATGCTTAATGGGTGGATTGCCAGGAATGACAAAAATCTTCATTATTTTAGTAAAAGAGTCGTAGATTTTTTATACTTAGCGTTTTTAAAGGCACCATAAAATGTTCTATATGATACCTGAACGAGTAAACCTTCTTCTTTTTGCTTAATTACAATCTTACTTTGTGTGTTTTTTCCACCAAGAAAACTTGTACAAAATACAAATGAGCTATCTGTATACTTAGACTTAACTTTTCTTGTAGTTGATTTAATCTTTGTTTCATTAATATCACAAAAAAGGATAACATTTTTAATTTTTTTATATTTAACACCGTGTCTATGGTAAGGTGCTGTTAAAAAACCTAATAAATTCTGATCCACAAATTCCGCTTTTTCGTGTTTATCAATAATAAGCTCAAGTTGATTTGTTACTTCGTTTTTAGAGAATCTTACAAATTCCAGACCACTTACTAATTCATTTAATGAAGCATCTTTACTCTTAATGTCCTTTGAAACAACTTCAAGTGATCTTCCAATAAACTGGTCAAAACTTAGTTTATCGCTGGCCATAAGATTAGTAGAAAGTAATATAATTAGTGCAAAAATTCTCATAATAAACCTGGGTAAAATGTTAAGTTGGTTAGAAATACCAACCTTTTTGATTTAGGTCAATTAATTAGGTGAAACTAAGTAATATCTATAGGGATTACTACTTTTTCTTTGAAAGTGGAAAGAATGAAACACTCAGGGTATAGACGTCGTTCTTGTCCGAAGATTTATCAAAATTTGCTAGAAACTTTCTTCTAAATTTTTTAATCATATCTTTAGCTGCGGGCATATCTTTTCGAGGAAAACTCATCGTAATTGTAGAATGGTCCCTTTCTTCTCGATCAACATCATCAAGGGCCTCTAGAGACTTTAAAAGAATATCTTTAATAAATTTTTTACCTGCTGATTGCGTGAATTTAGATTCAATATTACTGTAAAAATTATTTGAAACTACTTTAAAGCTATTATCTGAAACTCTTTTAATAATTTTAAGTCTTTCTAATCTCATCAGCGCATTTTTAATATCTATTTTTTTTACACCAAGTCTTTCCGAGATTTCATTTATCGAAGGTAGAATACCTGATTTCTTCTGCATATAGAGAAGAGAAATATGATACCAGTCTGATACCATTCTGTAGGAATCGAGAGTTATCTGTTGGTACTTCTTGAAATCCTCATCTTCATCTATTGAATTATTTAGTTTTAATTCTCTTTGATAAAATACAATTTCCTCTAGATTTAACCCTAATTTTAATCCGAAACTTTCGATATATTTAGGACTTAATTTTCGTTTATTAGTGAACAATCCAGATATAACACCAATATTAGTCTCTAAAAAACTTGCATAGGCTCGCTTTGAATAAGATGGATTTCGACTTTTTCTTTTTTCAAATTCTAGTTTTAAAAAATCAATGAAACTTAGTTTTTTTGCCATAATTGAGTATAAGTTGAGATTTTTCATGTGAAAACATAAAAATTAGTAATAAAGACTATAAAAACTATATGATTCAAAGAACTGAATCATTTAAATTGTCTTGTGATTGAGAATTTTTATTTATGAGCGTAAATTGAACCTACATTATCAATCTTTCATAATCTCTTCCCCTTTATGAGCTTATGAAAAAACGCTAGCATGGAGACCAACCTTTTCATGCTAGCTTTAAAGAAGTTTAAATGAAAAAAATATGTTTTTTGCTATGTATAATCTCTTCACTACTTTCAGCTAGTGAAATTGACTTGGATTCCCTTTGTCAGAAAGCTATAAATTTTAGTTCAAACCTAGAAGATGATCACGCTTTTGCCTTTATAGGAACAAATCATGGCGAAGAAGTCTTGTTTAATCATGGACTATGTCAGCGTTATGAGGAAAATATAAATAAGAATAAAACAAGCTATAGAAGTGATTCATGGAAATTTAATTTCTACTTCAGTCATGCTTTTACCCATTATTTTAAAAATGACATAACTTTTAATTCATCTCGTTACCAAGTTTTAGTTAAGGACTATCAATGGGATGAAAGACACTCAAGACAATACTATCTTCCAGCTACATGGGCCAGAGAAGGTAATAATCCTTTCCAATGGATTGACGAACCAACCAATACATTTGTTATTAGTATGGAGAAAGATAATAATGAAATTTTTGTTTCATTGTTTCATCCCAAATATTTACAAAATAATGATCAAATAAATTATATGACTGGAACTATTGATGGTGTAGAAGTTGATGGTTATAAAAGTGTTCAAGAACCTTTTCCTGGATGGGTGAATAATATTGGAGATATGAGACTTATTCGAAATGAAAATACTCATCTTCAAATGGAATTTGCTGTTGGTTATGGAAGAAAAATAGATATCTTTAAATCAGATAGTATTGGAAATTTTACCTTAACACCTGGTATCTCTATCGCTTTAATGACAGGAAGAACTTTTGTAGTAATCGCAAAACCTGGAACTTGGTGGCAATATGAAGATTATACTGATAAATATGGTGTACAAGGTTTTGGTGGAAATTTACATACAAAACTAGAATGGTCTCTTCCTAAAGAACAATTTGGAATTTTCTTTGAAGGAAAAATTGGAATATATTCCATGGAACATGGATTTATTAATGATGGTACACAATCTTATAATTTAAAATATGCCTCTGGTAATGTGGGAGTAAAAATATCTTTATGGAATCCGGAAAATCATAAAATGTCTTATCCTAACGTTACAAATTCTAAAAAACATATTAGAAAAAGAAATAGAAAATTTAAAAGGAAGAAATTTTTTGATTTATTTAGAAAGTAAAATTTAATTGTCCCATTGGTATAAATTTATTATCTTGCTTGATATAATTAAAATTAAAGCTCATATTTCCAATATCATTTTGTTCCTGAGTTTCGGCGGGGCCTTTCCTCCATAAAGCATAACTACCTACTAACATCATTCCTACTCCGGGAACAACGGCATAATCATTACGATCCTTGTCTTGATCATACAATGCAAAAAAACCAAGTCCATTTAATATAATTACTATACCTCTATAAGTTCTTAATTTTTTTTCAAAGGCAGCCGCTTCTCGAAGATGTTTCTTATAATCTTTACTTGTAGGGTTTAATTTTCCTTCTTTTAATAAACCTTCTACAGGGGATTCATTAAAAAAATAATAGGCTCCATCGGTCAGTCTTAATAAGCCAATGGCCAAAATTCCATAAGCGATATTATTTTCAGTTTTACTCGCTTTATCGTCATCCAAAGCCTCTTGCGCTTTAATCATCGAAGCAGCTCCAAAAGTTATATTGAAACTTGCCCTAAACTCTCTAAAAAAGGGGTACTTTTCTTTAATTAAATCTTGTGAATAAAGATTTATTGATAATATGAATATTATTAGAGTGAGGTAAAATTTAGCCATTTTCTAATGTTATTAACTCATAACAGCATCGTCAACTAATTAATTTTATGCTGTCTCCTAAACACAATTTACAAATTCATGGACAATAAAAAGTGCAAAACCTACAATATTTAAAAATAGACATAGGAATCAAATGAAACTTTTAATCTCACTTATACTCATTAGTACATCTGTATTTGCACAAACATTCGAGACATCGATGGATGTTCCAAACATTTCTAAGAAAGATGCAAAAAGACCTTATTCAATTTCAATTGGTAAAAGTACTGGAAGTGTAAGTTATGAATCAAAAGTTAAATCATCATTAGGAGGAAATGTAGTAATCTCTGATGATCTACAATCAGATCAATGGTTTTTAGAACTTGCTTATCAACTTTCAGATCATTCTAGAACAAAAGTTAATATAAAAAATACTACATTTAACAATACTCAATATAATGATTTGACTGACTTTGACCTGACTTATGAAAAAACTCAATTTAAAAATAAATATGCTGAAGTAAATATTTCTGGTGGTGTATTTCAAAATAATAATTTTAACATTTTACTTAAAGGTATTGGTGCAGGCTTTGAACGAGAAACGCTCACCAGAGAAGGTGTTCAATTAGGTATTGAACTTAAAAATAAAATCACAGAAAAGTTTAAAATAATTGTTGGAACAATCCTAAAACAATCTCTTAATTTTAAAAGCAATCTTAAATCAGCGGATTTTAAAAATGCGAGTAATTTAGAAGCAAAAATTGGAGCTGTTTACAGCTTGAGTAATACTACAGACATTGGCCTGATCTATAATAATTTTAGTGAACAATATTCTTCAAATTCTGAAGATTATAAATTAAGCTACAATACGGAATCTACTCAATTTGTTGTAAGCAATAGATTCTAATTAGGGCCACTTAGCTGACCATTTTTCTTGCCAAAACCCATCAGATTACAATCTTTTAGGCTATTTCCTTTTTGTAAAGTATTGAATTTTAACCCTATTTCAAATGACCTTAAAATGGGTCTATGAAAACACTAACTATACTTACAGTACTCATTTCTTTTAACTCTATGGCATTCTTTAAAGAAGCTGGACAATGGTTTAGACTAGAACCTCAGCCAAAGCTTTATGAATCAACCTACGCTTTTGAAGTGTCTCGTGAAAGTTATATTACAGAATACAGTGATAATAGTTATACCTGGGGAAATAATTTTAAAATTAACGGAGTAGCTTCATATTCAATAAATGATAATAACTACCTACTTGGTAATGAAGTTTTTGATGTCTATAAAGATAATGTAAGAATAAGCTCGTTTCAAACAAATAAGCTCGGCCATTTTAATTACACCCAAAAGCTGGATGCTGGAAAATATACAGCCAAGTTAAACTCAAAGGATTTTGCCTGCACCCATGACTTTATAGTTACTAATGGTGGAGTAGCTATGTCTAACAATCTTAATTTGAACTGCTATTCATACAGTGGTAAAGTATTTGATAAGGGATTAAAGTCAAATATTAAAAGATCTGGTAGAGGGATTGCCTCAATCAAAGAATAAGACTTAATTTATAGTTGTTATGGATGACATTGTACTAGAACTTAAAGACTTTAGTTTTTCTTATCCAAGAAGTTCTCCTCTTTACAGTAATCTCAATTTTAAATTAAAAAAAGGTGAAGTCGTAGGTGTCCTAGGTAAGAATGGTTCAGGAAAATCAACCCTAATGGATCTGATTACGTTTAATACTCATGGATTTGAAGGTGAGCTTTATTATTTTAATAATAAAATAGAAGTCATTAGTAGCAATATCAAAGAACGTGTAGGTTATGTTTCTCAGGATATCGCACTCAATATGAGCCTCAGAGTTACTGAGATGCTTGAATTTCATTCAATCTGTTATCAAAATTATTCGAAAGAACTAGAAACAAAATACTTAAAGTATTTTGAGATACCTGAAAACAAAACCATAAAAATGCTCTCTACGGGTCAATATGTAAAACTACTACTCTGTATGTTTCTAGCTTCTAATCTAGAAGTTTATATAATGGATGAAGTAACAGCTGTACTTGATCCTCAGTCAAGAAAGAATTTTTATGATTTAATATTAGAGTTATCAAAAGAAGGTAAATCTTTTATTATTGCTACTAACATTGAATCAGATTTTGAAGGCAAAATTGAAAAGATATTAACTATATGAATCCAGTCGTTATACGAGTATTAAAATTTATTAATAAGATTGCTTTTCAAAAAGTTATATACTCAATAGTATTTCTTATTTTTTCACTTTTAATTGCTCGTATTTGGAATGATAAATTTTATATCCTTGGCTTACTAGGAGTTCAGGTCATCTATGCCATACTAAATATTAAATCAATTAGCATTATAACAAGCAATCAGTTAACTCAAAAAGATACTCTAAAGTATCTTTATAATCTTCCCTTAAGTAAGTATGAAGCTCCACTTATAATGGCCTATCAATCACTTATTTCTCTTACCCCCCTTCTTTTTCCTCTAATCTTTTATTTTGTACTTAATGATATGGATCGTGATGGGAGAATAATTTTACTGGGAGCAATTGCGATTCCTGTACTTTACTTAAGTATTTCTTTTATTGGCTTTAAAAAAAGAATTTTAAAGAATTATGAGAGTGGTTTTCAACAGCAATTATCTAAGTTAGAACGTTATGCTAGAAATCTTGATATTGGAGTTAAGTATTTTGTATTTGCTTTAATTATAATCCTAACAATTTTCATTACAGTCGGAGTACTATTTTTTTACAATTACCCTTTTAGATGGCCTATTAGTATCTCTATTATACTTGCTGCCATTTTTTCAGTTCTTTATTATTTTATTAATATTGATGAAAGAGAGTATTTAAAGAAATTAAAAACATATAAAATGTCAAAGGCTAGATTGATTTCATATCATGTTGTCTTTGTTCTAATCTTTATTGGTATAAAATTTCAAACGACTAAATTTTTCAGAGGAGATGATATTTTGTTAGCTCTTTCTGAAAAGCCTGAAGAAGCATTAATAACATTAGAGAAAAATCCTTCCCTTGTAAATTATAAAAACAGTTATGGTGTGACTCCCCTCTTAATCTCTATCTATAAAGCAGATTATGATCTCTACAAAGAACTTATTGAGCTAGGAGCCGATCCAAAAGTTACTCAAATAAATACTGGAGATGAATATCAAGGTATGAATTCACTTCTATTGGCGATTAATAAAAATTCTTTAAAAATCGTTCAGGATTTAATTATTACTCAAAATGTAAACCCATTAGTGAAATATAAAAAGTACGACAATTATGCACTTAATTTAACTATTACTGATTGTCGCAACTATCCCATACTAGCTTTTATCTTAGGTATCAAAAGTTTAAGTAACTTTCATAAGAAAACATTAAATGGTTACACAATATTAAACGATACCTTACAAAAAGGTTGTCTGCTCAATGCCATAGTTATTGGTAAGTATATGAAACAAGCTATGCCTAAAGAACTTGATCAATATATTAACATCGCGAGAACACTTTCAGTCATTCCGGAAAATATTCAGCAATTCATTTATCATATGGAAGAATTATAATTATTTTTTAGAAACTTTTTTTGGTTTTTTAAAATCAAGACTAGAAGCTAAAATTTCAGAAGGACATTCAATCGAATCAAGATCTTTACTCAGTTTTATCATCGCCTTAATTATCATTTTTTTCTGAAAGTATGGGGTTAAAATAATATCACCGTATCGTGTGAGTCTTTGATCATCTTGCAAATAAGCTAGTAGGTCTAAGAGATAATCTAATTTCATTTTATTAGTAATTTCTTCAACTGTCTCACAAGCAAGTACCATATATTCAACCTTGCTCATTGTTGATTCTGTATGAACCTTAAAGTAAAGCCCATCAGTCGCTGTGAGGGTTTCAACTAAGTGTTTTTTTCTAATGGTATTGTCATCTTCTTGATCGGAAAATTTACTTCCGCCACCACAACTTACTAATAATAATAATCCTAATAATAGAATTTTCATTTTAACTCCCACAGGGAATATATAACTAATTTGATGCGAATTGTAAAAAAGCGTAAGTTATTGAAATTATTAAATATCAATCCAGTTTTGGTGCTGGTAATTCTCTCTGGCAACTTCTTGGTTGTGATAATGAACCCAATCTAAAAATTTTGAAAATTTCTTTCTTCCAAATAGCTTCATGAGTTTTAAACGGGCCAGCTGTTTTTCTCTCGCTAATTCCATTGCATCTTCAGGAGAGACTGAATAGTAAATTGTATCTTGTTTATTTCCGTATTTTTTTTCTTGCTTCTTGGCACTTAAAGTATAAATTTCATCCGTCTTTTTTGCATATGAAGATATAATTTTTTTTATTTGTAGGATTTTCTCTGGATGATGATGAAATGAATCATCTAAATAATCTTCTAATTCTAAAAAGTTATCGACTTCAATTGCCTTTTTAATTTTTGATTTACTAGTTAAATCTTTCTTTTTAATTTCCTTATTTTCTCTGAAAAAAGTTTTTAAAAGTTTTTTATTATCTAATGCACTTAATTTGGTGTTTATAAGATCTGAATTTTCTTGTTTCTCTGATTTATCTTTTAGGGAAACTTTATTATCTTTAATCAAATAATTAATGACAGTATCTGAACTTATAACAAGCATGAAATTTAAAACTAGACTTAGACTTAATAAAAAGATGAGTACTTTAGTATTCATGTTAAAATCATACTTAGAATGAAGTTTCTCTGCAATTTTTTTTAATATCATTTTTCTAATTCTAAACACTTAGAAATCTAGGTTGTGTAAAACTTACATTCAACATCATAATAAGTGCGATTTTCTTTGAAGCTAAAACCAGCTTTTTCAAGGACCTTTTGAGACGCTATGTTCTCTGGATGAGTAATCCCACATAAATTTTTAATCTTTAATTTTTTTTCTGCGTACTCTACTAAAACTTTGGCCATCTCAGTTGCATAACCTTTGCCCCAAAACTTTTTGTGTAATCTATATCCAATTTCGATAGGATTATCCATATTCTGCTCAATATGCTGAAGGATACACCAACCTACGAATTCTTCAGTTTCTTCAAGCCTAGCTACCCACATTCCCATATCTTCATTTACTTCTGTATAGGAATCAAACTTCATTATCGTTTTCTGTATTTCACTCATCTCTGTTACCGGTGGTTTTATATATCTCATGACCTCCGGATCAGAATGAAGCTCAAATAAATCTTTAGCATCACTTGCTTTTAAAGGAATTAAATCTAAATTTTCTGTAAGGATTGATTTCATTTTTTACTCTCTAACTAAATTATTTCTAACCATTTTTTTGAATGTTCTGTTCTTCCATAATGAGTATTAACTAAATACTCTCTTAATTTTGTACCTACTTCAGTATTGGGAAACTCTAGAGTCGTAATATCTCCACCTTTGGTATCTTGAATCCCTATCTCACCCAGTGGTGCTATAGAAGCTGCCGTTCCAGAGGCGAAAACTTCTTTGATGCTTCCATCTTTTTGCCCTTCTATAAGTTCGTTTAAAGAAAAATCTCTTACCTCAGTTTCATATCCCATGAATGCTGCAATTTCTAAAAGAGAGTCTCTTGTTACTCCATGAAGAATTTGTCCATTTAACTTTGGAGTAATTAATTTATTATTTTTAACAATAAAAAAGTTCATTCCACCTAATTCTTCAAAATTTGTTTTATTAATTGCATCTAAATAGAGAACTTGATCATAGCCTAATGATTGCGCGTACTCTAAACCTGGCAAACTAAGAGCGTAATTTGAAGATGTCTTGGCTTCACCCGTTCCACCTGGAAAAGCACGCATAAAAGTCTTGTTAACTAAAACTTTACTCATTTTTGAACTATTAGATTTAAAATACTGTCCAACAATTGAACTCATTAATAAGAATGAATAATGCTCACAGGATTTTACCTTAATCAAATTGTCAGTACCTAAATATAGTGGTCTGAGATAGAGAGAATGACCTGGCTCACTAGGAACATAAACTTTACATTCTGCCACATATGTTTTCAAACATTCCATTAGAAACTCAATATCTAAAGGGGCCATTGACATCATTTTGGCTGAATTTACTAATCTTGCCATATGCTTATCAGGTCTAAATATCCCAACATTTCCATCGTCAAGTCTATATACTTTCAATCCTTCAAAAATAGACTGACCATAATGTAGAGTTGAATTAAAAGGAGAGATTTTAAAACTATTAGCTAGATCAATATTTATACTACTAGGCATTCCACTTGATTTATTTAAATCACACCAGCATACAACTGGAATATGAACCCTTCCAAATTCAGGGTTTAATTCATAACTTAATTGAGGTAATTCCGTGTAATTCTTACTTATTTTGAGCATATGTTTCTCCGAACGTAATTATTTCATAAACAAGATGGAATTCCCAAAAAAATAAGTTATTGCCTTGCAACAATCAAATACTTTGTCATATGCCCTCAAGTTTAATAAAAATTGAGGATGAAAGTACGTTTATTTGTTTATCTGCTTCTATTCGCGGTATCTACATTCTCTTCTGATCTCTGCACGACGTTAAAGCAAGAATTTATTGATTCTAAGCGATTTTTTAAAAGCAACTGTAAAATTGATTCTGATTGTGAAATTGCTGATTTAAAATGGGATAATTGTAGTAAAGGTTTATCTTTAAATAAAAAATTTATTAAAGATGAAAGTAAACATTTTTTTGATCTTAGAGATCAGGCTTATGGTGCTTGTAATATTAGAGCTAAAACTTGTGAACGAGTTCAACAAACCCCAATTTGTTACGCGGAATTTTGCACTACTTTAGATGAACTTTATAAATCTACTGGTGACTTTAAAATCTATTTAAAATTTGAAGGTAAAACTAATCCTTTTAATGAAATAATACTTAGAAGAGAACAAATTGTTTACTGTATAACCACTCCCTGTGATCCTATTACCACAGATGTAAAAATCAAATTAATCGAAGGAATTTTAGTTGTAACAAATGATTTGATTCCCTATCAAACGCCTGACTCTCAAATTAGATTTTCACTAGTACAAAAGGGCTATGAAGCTAGGTATGTCTCAAGAAAAGAGCTCATTTCCTTAAAAGATAAAACAATAGAATTTAAACTATCTAAAGTAAGATAAATCAAAAGTATTATTAAGTAATTTTTGCTTTTCGGCCCAACAGCCTAATACAATTTGTTTTTTTGAATCAAAATTATCTTTGCGGCAATTATTTTGTTTACCTGTTAATTTATTTAAGCACCAACATTCAGTGTTCTTATTTGCCCAGAAACCGGTACCATAAGAGTTACGTATTAAATAATCACAAGAATTTCCAGTATTTCTACTTCCAACAATTACTGAATAGTGTGCTCCACATTTTCCACTAACTGCTCTAGTTATTCGAGGTAGTAATTTCTTGCTAATATTTAATGTCGATTTTGCTTCAGGATCTTTCTCAAAAATAATACTAGTACAATAACCCAAACTCACAGCCTTATCAGAAGAGAGGACTTGATCTAAAGTTTTAGCTACTGTCTCATTTGATTCAAAACCTCTACCAAAATTTCTTAAATCTGAAGATATACTTCTTGTTGAATATGAGCACTCATTAAATAAATCATATTTCAAAAATGAAAATAAACCTCGGGCCCTACTTCTATATTCAAGTGGTTGTAATATTTTTGTAACATCCTCTTTCAACCAAACTTTTTCAAACTCTACTGAATTTTTAATTACATAGGAATATGTTTCATCAATAATCTTTTGAAAATTATAGCTAGCTCTTAAAAGCTTAAATGATTTCCTTTTAAAAAATATTTTCAATAAATACATTACCTGATCATCAGAATAATTTACACCATTCTTAAGCTTTAGGAGAGATTTAACAATGATACTATTATCACATTGACCCGATTTTTTTAGATCTTTAAACGCCCAAGATAGTATAGAGTAATCAAGATCCTTTGGTTGCCAGTGAAGAATTTTATTTTTGTGATTCATTGCAATCCAATATGGATTTATAAGATCTTCAAAAGTCTTAGCTACTTCTAAATTATAAAGAGTTGAAAGTGAGTGGGCATAACATGTACTCATGTCACCTTGGTTTTTGATTTTTAAAGTAAAGATTTCGGGACGAGTCTTATAAAGATTTACATCCTCACAAGAATAAACATTTCCAAAATATAAAATTGAAATTAATAAAAGAATTCTCATTCAATTATTGTAGCAATTTAAATACTAAAATCGATTTGTAACTTCAAAATAAAGCTTACTTTTTAAGTTAATTAATCAAGTATTATTTAACCATTTTCTTTAATTTTTTTAATTGATTAAGCTTATCTTTAGGAATAAATACTCCACCAGAACCTGAGTAGCTGAATTCAGTATTTTCTTTTAGAACTTGAAAGCATTCCTTAGAATACTTAGATTTTGGATATTTCTCTATACAATTAATTAAGTAAAAATCTCCAAGATCATAAAATAAACTTTTATTTAAATGTAATGCTGACTTACCCATCCATAATAAATATTTGGGGCTTTCATCTTTCGTTGGATTTGCATTCAATGCTCTTCCTACGACACCACTTAATAGAAGCATTTCAACATCATTATAGAGTCCAATTGCTTCATTAAGGCTTTCAACATCCTTAATTATCTGGTTTGCTATATCCTTGGATTTAAAATCATATTTTTTATTAATCCAAACTTTTAAGTTATCACTCCAATTTTCTAAAATTGATTTAATAAATTTACTTTTAATTAGTTTCGTTTGGGTATTTAAGAAATCATATGCATCTTTAGGATTTGTATAGATTTTTAAATATATAGATAATAAATTTTTATAACTACTAATCAATTCTTTATCTACATAACCCCAATTACCTGAATTATTGCCAAGCATTTTTTGAAATTCATTTTGCTTCACTATTCTTTGCTCTATAGATTTTTTATACCATGTTAGAGCGATGTCATATTTACGAGTTAAATATAAATAATCAGCATAATCCTTATCAGCTTCA
>CAYGTU010000038.1:0-19887 GCA_964352945.1 uncultured Bacteriovoracaceae bacterium | reverse complement strand
GCATAGAGATGGTAAAGTAATTCCAAATCCAAGAGGAGAAAGAATCCTGGAAATTGGAGATAAATTAATTTGTTTTGGAAAAATAGAATCGATGAAAGATTTAGTCCCCGAAAAAACACAAAGAAAAAGAAAGCCAAAGTCTAAAAAACTTAAAACAAAAATTGAAATGGCTAAAGAAAAAGAAGAATGAAAAGTACAAGAAAACCAATTAAAAAAGAGTACTTAAAGTTTGGAAATGTAAAAGTCTTTCCTGGTGAAAGAAAAAGAATTCAACTTGATATTGCTTCTTTATTTGATTATACAACTCTAAGTTTGCCGATTGAAGTAATACGAGGGGCAGAAGAAGGCCCCATAATGTTTATCAGTTCTGCCATTCATGGAGATGAGCTAAATGGTATTGAAATAATTAAAAGAATTCTGCGTCGTCCTCGTTTAAAAAAACTAAAGGGTACATTGATACTTATACCTGTTGTTAATATATTTGGTTTTAATAATAGATCACGTTATCTGCCTGATAGAAGAGATCTTAACCGTTGTTTTCCTGGAACAGTAGAAGGTTCTCTTGGGTCTAGATTAGCTCATATTTTTATGAAAGAAATCGTTAGTAAGTGCACTCACGGAATAGATCTTCATACAGGGGCAAAACATAAATTTAATTTACCACAAATTAGAGCATGCATTGAAGATCAACAAACAGCCGAACTGGCACGTTGTTTTGGAGTCCCCGTAGTAATTAACTCTAAATTAAGAGATGGATCTTTAAGAGAAGCTGCTAGAAAAAGAAAAGTATGTACCTTACTTTTTGAAGGTGGAGAAGCTCTACGTTTTGATGAAGATATAATTAGACATGGTGTAAAAGGATGCTTAGCAGTTTTAGAAAAAATTGGAATGATAGGTAAATTGAAAAAGCAGATTAATACTCCAAAGAGAAGATCTTATAAAGCTCAATCAAGTTTTTGGATTAGGGCACCTCATAGTGGTTCATTTAAATATCTTAAAAAGATCGGTAATCAAGTTAATGCAGGTGATGTGCTTGCAGTAATTACAGATCCTTTTGGTAGTGATCCTTTTGTTGTCACTGCTGAAGAGAGTGGAATTATTATTGGAATTAGTACTATCCCTTTAGTTAACAAAGGAGATGCTATGATTCACCTCGCGATTTTTAAAGATATAAAAAAGGTAAATGAAGCGATTCAAGATTTAGAAGAATATTAATTCTATTTTGGTGGTAATTCGAGATTAATTAAGCCAAGTTCCTGTGCTCTGAAATCATTTATAATTACCTTATAAACTCGTTCGTAATCTATTTCATTTCCAAGTCTAATGCAGCCTCGTGAAACACCTATTTGATTTAGAATTTCGAGATAATCAGTACCGAGCTTTTCAATTTTATACCGTGATGTTAAAACTTCTGGATTCGTCTTTAATAAAAATTTAATTAAATAACAGGCAGTATCTTCATAATTAGCAATTCTTTCTGGAATAGCATGAATGGCAGATAGCCAATAGGCTTGTTCTTGATTTTTGATTGCTGGAGGCATAATCCCTGGAGTATCGAGTATCTCAAGATCATTGGCTGCCTTTACCCAAAGTTGATGTTGAGTCTGTCCTGGTCTATCCGCAACCTTACTAGCATCTCTGTGAGCGAGTCTATTGATCAGTGTAGATTTACCAGTATTAGGTAAGCCAATGATCATCATTTTAAGTTTCTTTTTCTCAATTGCATCAGGATTAGATTGTAAGTGATTTTTAAGGATTATATCTTTAGCTAATTTTGTAATCCCACTAAGAGCTTTTCCATCTAAACAATTTACGAAAACAAAGGGATGGTCTTGTTTACTAAACCATTCCATCCATTGCTCATTAATTTTGGGGTTAGCTAAATTTGTTTTATTAATTACAATAAGATGATTTTTATTACCGATATATTCAAAGAATGCTTTATTTGAAGTTGCTAGGGGACAACGAGCATCTCTAATCTCTAGTACTATATCTACTGACGGGAGATGCTCTTTGATTTGCTTTAAGGCCTTCATCATATGCCCTGGAAACCAATTGAATCCTTTATTTGTAAATTCTTCAATTCCAGAATCAGGGCTATGTTTAGATTTGCTCTTTTTGGCCATATGAATATAAATTATTCTATATTTGCACCAACAACAGCTGCCATTTGCATCATGTTAATGGTCTGACCTTCTTTCATATTAGTAAGATCGGTTAATTTACCAGTTTTACTTTTCGATTTTGTGTTTTTAAAAATAGTTAAAAGCTTTGCATCAGCTACAATATACTTTCCAGCATTTTCAGGCTTACCGTTTTCTGTTTTTGTTTGTAATTCATTAGACTTGATATAGTCCCAAAGTTTTTTTGTGATTTCAGTTCTTGGAAGTTCTTTTGCTCCAAGCATAGCTGCTAAATCAGATTTTAGTTTTACTGGTTTTTTTAGACCTTTTAATTCTGTCATAATTATCCTTTGCTAGTTATTTAGTTTAAGCGGTGAGTTATTAATATTTATCAATCATTATACTTTATTACATTTTATTGTTTAATACTATCAGAGAAATGACTTAAATAAATTGACTTACCTTGTTAGATTTAACCTATCTAACTAATTTCTTGCTAAAGTAATCGCGTTAAGACAATTTATATCATGGATATAAAGGTATATATAAAGCTCGTATTGGTTATGTTTTTCTGGGGCATTGCTTTTATCTCTGGTCGTGTATTAAGTCAGAACTATCATCCATTTTGTATCGCTTATATTCGCTTTCTCCTGGCTTCAATAATTTTACTTTCAATAATGTATGGGAAAAATAAAAACTTTTACAAAATCTCAGGGATTCAATTTTTAAAAGTTTTAGTTTTAGGATTGACTGGAGTTTTTAGTTATAATTATTTCTTTTTTAGTGGATTAAAATTAATTGAAGCAGGCCGCGCTTCAATTATCGTGGCTTCTAATCCTATATTTACAACGACAATTGCGATTTTATTTTTAAATGAATCCTTTAATTTTAAGAAAATGTTAGGTGTTATCATCGCCATTATTGGTGCCCTAATAGTTATTAGTAAGGGGAAGTTTGAACTGTTGATTGATGGTTCAATTGGGCGAGGAGAGTTGTATCTACTCCTCGCTGTTTTTTCATGGGTTATTTATACAATTTTTGGCAAACTGGTTCTTAAAAAAATTACCCCACTAGAATCCTCTGGTTGGGCATCAGTGATTGGTTCGTTTATTCTTTTACCATTTGCTTATAATAATGGTTTAGGGGATATGTTTTTGAACTTGGATTTCACTGGTTGGATGCATATTGCAAACCTAGGAATCCTATCAACTTGTTTTGGATTTATTTGGTATTACGATGCTGTAAATAAAATTGGAGCAGCTCAAACGAGTTCATTTATCAATTTGATACCTATCTTTGGAATTAGTGCAGGTATAATATTTTTAGATGAAAAGATGTCAACGAGTCTTTTGATTGGAGCAATCATTGTAATTTTTGGAGTCTTTTTAATTAATAAATCTAAAGTTAAGGCTTAAACAAACTTTGCAAATGCATCTAGAAGGGTGTTTCCCATCAATTTAATTTTTTTTAATTCCTCTTCATCTTCAATTTTAAGAGTTTCTTTTAAAAAGGTTGTTGAGGATTCAGGATGGCCCTGAAAGGTCCATAAATTATATTTTTTATGCTTTAAACCTTCATAAAGAAGTCCAGGACAACTTGCAATGATTTCAAACTGATCACTAATTTCTTTTACCGCTTGCTTGTGTGAATATGGCATAAGAAATCTTTTATCAAACGTTTGTCCCCATAAGTTTGACTCGAAATGAATTTCTCTGACCAATTGAAAATAAGTTTGTTCTTCATCGATATAATCGATTTTACATCCAAAATGGTGGGCAATTAACTGGTGACCAAAACAAATTCCTAGTATGGGGAGCTGCTTTTCAAAATACGGAGAAATGAAATTAATCAATTCGCTATGCCATGGTTCAGGGGTGGTTACATGACTAGCACTTCCAAGTAAAACAATCCCGTCAACTCTTTCTAGACGATTTAAAGAGTCAAAACCAAAGCGAGCTGGCTGGTGATAGGAGCAGGGCATATTATTTCTTAAAATAAACTCATTAACACAGTGATTTATAGGTGTTTCGATAAAATTATCAATAAAAGCGATTGTTTTCATGAGTTAATATTAGGTGATTATGAATATATTGTTAATATCTAAATATAAATTTGCCATTATCATTTCAAAGGGAGAAAATTTACAGGTAACATAAATGGTTCAATATGAATGTATTAGTAATGGGACAAAGAAGTGGGATTGGAAAAGCTTTAGAAGCTTTAAAAATTCCCTATTTAATCTGGAATACCAAAAAGATTTTAAATCCAGGTAAAGCTAAGAAAATTATCATTGCCGAATATCCATCTAAAAAAGAAGATTTGATTCAACATATTTCTGAAGAGATAACCCATGTTATAGCAGGTTCAGAAGATTCAGTTTATCCAGCTTCAAATTGCAGGAAATGGCTTAACGCTCGAAGAAATCCACACAATATAATTATTCGCTGTACCGATAAATTGATAATGAAAAAATATTTATATGAAAAGAATATTCCCATGACCGAATTTTTGGGTGGGACTGATATTAAAGACACAGAAAAAGTATTTGAAAAATTAGGTTCTCCACTAATCAAAAAAGAGAGAAGAAGTTCTGGAGGTAGGGGATTAGAGATTCTAACCAAGAATGAGAAAGAAAAAATTAAAAACAATGTAAAATCAGTCCTCTTTGAAAAATTGATAAATGGAAATGAAGGTAGTGTTGAATCACTAATAATAAATGGAGAGATCTATTTTTCAAATATAACGGAGTACTTAAAGTTAGGACATGTGAATTTAGTACCAGGACATTATTCTGAAAAGATTAAAAAAGAAATTTTAAATTTAAATAAACTTGTTATTGAAAAGCTAAAAATTCAGTGGGGACTAACACATCTTGAATTTTATTTAACTGATGAAGGGATTCTTTTTGGTGAAATTGCCTTGAGACCACCAGGCGGATACATAATGGAAGTTATGAACTTAGCTTATGAGGAAAACTTCTGGGATCTATTTGTTAGGGTTGAACTAGGTTTAGAAATTTCAAAAAAAATCACATTAAAAAAACATTCTTCTTCTATCGTTGTACATCCTGGAGGCGGAATTTTTGAAAGTGTTGAAGGTGTTGATGAGGTAATGAAGTTAAAAAGTCTTAATAAAATTAAATTAAAACTTGAAAAGGGCACTGTTATTCCTCCACGTTTTGGAGTTGGACAAGATTATGGTTATTGTTTTATGACCAATAAAGACAAGGAGCAGTTACTTGAAGATTCAAAAGTCTTTGATAATATTTTAAAATATAATTTTTCACCTATTTAATTTGTACTTAAATTCGAATCTTCTTTATTCTCAATTGAAATAACTTGTTGGTTAATATCAGTATTTGGCTCCGGTAAATTACAGTTGTCTACAAGTTTAGTAATTGTGGCTGTCCTATTACAATCAAGAACCTCAGAAAATGTTTTATTAAAATAGCTTAGTCTTCTATTTCTTTTTAAAGGATGAGCATTTCGAGAGAAAGATTTCTCTATCTGTAATTTTGCATTGGAGAATTTTTCACTTTCATTTTCATTACAAAACTTCGCTTGTGTAGAAATTGCAAAAATTTGTTTTTCATTCTCATTTTGGAGAGAATTTAAGCGAACTTCAAGAACTTTTCCTGCAATCCATTCGGCCCATTCTTCATCTGCAGGTTGAGCTAAATCATGAAACTGAAGGTATTTATCATTTTGACCAACATAGGAGAAGAGTGTCATTTTATAGGCTTTAAACATTCTTTGAGTCTCATTGATAGCTTTTTCAAAAGATTCCAATGTCGATTTTTTTTCAGCATTTATATTTAATTTATAAAAATCTCTTAGGAAACAACGATAATTTTGGGCAAAAACGGCGCCAACATGAAAATATCCTCTTGAATAATATTGCTCAGGCATATTTTTATTCAGACTTGCTTCAAGTAGTTGTGGGTTTAGATAAAACTCATTTCCTAGTCTTTTTCCTTTTATCGTAATTTTACTTTGCGCCAGTCGAGAAAATAGCTTAATACCAGCATAATTATGAATTTTTTTAAGTGTAACTAATTCAGTGGGGGTCTCTAGTGCTTCAAGAGTTAATTCTTTTAGATCTTCTCTATTAACTAAACATTGGTTCAATTTTTTAATGTTCTTAGGAGATTTAACTATGGATTCTGGCATTTTAATAATCTCATTTGCATTTTTTTTCCATTGATTGCAATCAAGTGATGCATTTGAGCTATAAAGGTCGGCCATCAATCTTGATAAGGGAGAATTCCTAAACCGATCTTGGGCAATTTGCTGGGGATCTATAGAATGTGATAACTCATGCGCTATTGCTCTGTGAAGATGTCCTGTCACTTGAAATCCATTAAAATATCCAGCGCAAACGGTAAAAACATTTTTACTTGGAATATAAAAGGCATTTTTTAAATCAATGCTACATTCTGTTTGTACACCAACTTTTCTAGGGTCTTCATAGGGAAGGGAAAGTTTTACATTATTAACTTTTCTCTTCATATAAGTTTTAATTGTTTCCTTGATATTTAAACTATCAATAACACTTACGATATCTTTTTTAACATTGATAAAAATCTGTTCAACATTTTTATAGTTAGGGTGATTCAAGTATTTTGCATCTAGAACTTCATTTTTAATATCAAACAAATCATTCATATATTCAATTTTTTCTTGAGTCTTTATTTCGTTCCATTGTGAATTTTTAAGGGAGGGAAAACGAATTAAAGTTCGTTTGTTAGCTGCTAGAATAATTGCCCTATTAAAAGTCTTTAGGTAGTCATCAAGTTTCCATTTCCAAATTTCTCTCTGATGAAGACTATTAAATTGCTTGTTTTCAGTGATATGAGAGCTAATCTTATCAATCAAATTTGGTTTAGTATTTTTATTATTGCAATTTATTTTTAAGACTCTTTTAAGTTCAATGGGTAAATTACATTTAGCTGTAATAAGGGAGTCGAGATCAATCTTTTGCATGTGAGAGATCATATCATTTTTGGTATTTCCAAGTTGTATCTTCTCATTTTTACTAAAACTTATGTTGCCATTAATCTCATCAGACCATAAGAACTCACAGAAAGTATCTGACAGGGCCTCACATGATCTATTGCACTTAATATGATCACAAACCTTTTCATAGGTATATAGATCTTCGGAGAAGCATCTTTTAGTTGGGTATGACAGGATTAGAATAAAAAGAGCAAATTTAATCATGCCTTATTATAGGGCAAGTTTTCGAATTTATGGGATTTTCTCTACATTTTTGGAAGTTTACTCTCTCCCCTTATTAAATTACAACCATAAAATCAGATACTTATGAAGATGATTAGGAAAAAACTAATCAATACTGGGTAAAAAAGTAGTAATTCATAATTGGGTTTTGTGCGAAAATACATGCAAGAAGTTTGAATAAACAAACTAAATTAAGGAAACGACTTATGAAAAAAACTATCTTTATGTTATTACTTTTAACTCTTTCTCTTGTATCTTTAAGTGCATTTGCTGATGACGATATGTCAGATGATGCATCAACAATTTCACCAATGGATCAATCTGCAGATAGCGAAAGCGAAGCTGTTGAGCCAATTGCAACAGACGAAGATTTTTCAGAAGAATAAATCATACAGGCCACTCGCAAGAGTGGCTTTTTTTTTGCCTACTATTTCATCCATTCAAACAAAGAATAATGCTCATCGTTCATACCTAGTTTCTGATAAACAGAACTAGCTGAAGCATTAGATTTGTCTACATATAATCTAATACCGGAATATTGATCAGAATTTTGAACCAATAATTTAATATGCCCATACAGCTTTTTGTAAACACCTTTACCTCTATGTTCTGGCAACACATAGACGGAATGAATCCATAATACAGTGGAACATCTCCAATCACTCCATTCAGGGATGGTTAAAAGCATTCCCTGAAAATTATCATTATTATCTAAAGCTAAGAAATATTTCCCTTTCGAAGGGTCTTGTATTACTTCTTTGGCACCAGCATGAATTTTATCTGGACTTAAGGCAAAGTTCTCAGTTTCCAGGGCCATTTTTATTTGGCAGTCAGCGATGATATCGAGGAATTTTAGATCTTTAGGGTTTATAATTTTCATTGAAATAGTCTAGGGTATTAATTAAAAAATGTATATAAATTGCTGCATTGGGTAGATTATGAGGAATCTGTTAGTAAAATTTCTATATCTTGCCTATCTTTTTATGTACTGACATTATCCAGGAATGAAAAATATATTATTAATTTTGACGATGTTCATCAGTACAACTTTATTGGCCAAAGACTGGGGCTATTGGATTCAAAGTCCTGACTCAAGTAAAAAGCTTCGCATAGGTGGAAGACTGCAAGGTGCAATGTCTTTAACTGATGAGGAAGATTCGACTCAGGATTTCTATATTAGACGTATGCGTCTGAATTTAGAGTATTACCCAATGGAGAATCAAAAAATTTACTTAGATATAAGAAGTGATAAAACGAATTATAAAGATAAGGGTGAACTTCCATTTTTAATTGGAGATGCTTACTGGGAATATAAAACTTCTAAAACGACTAATATAAGAGTTTACAGAGGAAAAGCCGATGTTTCATACTCTCAAACGACGAGTTCGAGAAATTTACTTTTTATCGAACGAGCAGCTATTGCTGAACACGCAGCAGGTTTTATAACTGAGTCTCGTCGAGGGGCCAATGTTCAAGCGAATGGAACTATAGATAATAGATTTACCTATCAATTAATATTCGGTGACGGTGTCCAATCAGATGATCTTGAAGATTTAGGGGGCAATGGAGTAACATCAATTATTGCTCAAAATTTTTTCTATGGCGCTAAACTAAGATATTACTTTTTCCATAATCAGAAAGATTTTAAACCAAGTGATACAACATATGGAAAAGGACAGACTTTAGCTATTGGAGCCGGTTATTTTATTCAAAACAAACTTAAGATTGCCTATAATGCTAGTGATGAAGAAGTCTTAAATAGAACACTTTTAAATGTTGATTTGAAATTTAGCAAAGGGCGATTTAATCTACTTACAGAGTATTTCAGATTTACCAATGATTTAATAGATTTACCTTCAAGTACTTTTGGTGCTTCAAGTGGATTTACTCATCAGCTTGAGGTTATGATTACTAATGATCTGAAACATGCGATCTATTTTAAAAATGAAGACTTTAATAGATATGAAGATTCAGCTTCAGACTCTCATTATCAAGCTAGCGGTATAGGTTATAATCATTATATTGATGAAGTAGCTCTTAGGTGGGGAGTCTTCTTAGAAGATATTAAGGAAAATCAGAATATTGGACAAGATGCTATGAAAAAATTCACACTTTATACAATGATGAACTACTAAAATTCTTAAAAAAATCGAGTAAATTTTACAAAATCTAACACAAATTTCATGAGCATGATAAATTATGCTCATGAAAATAATAGCACTTTTTTTAATCAGTTTTTCTGTATTGGCCCTTGATAATAATTTCGAGCTTAGAAACTTGACGTCAGAAAACACTCTGAGCTTACATCAGTCTATGAGTAACGGTTATGCAAAAGAAATCCATATTCAAGATGGAAAACAAGTAAAAAAGTTAGATCCAAGTAAGCCATATTGTACCCTAAGCAATGCACGATCTAAAAAAGAAGCTATGATTGTTAATGCTGGTATGACTTTCACTTTTGATAATAACGATTATTTAAGAGAAAGAACTTATATTGCTATTATAATTTGGCATAATCACTGGTTTTGGGGAAGAGACAATGCGGTTGTTCAAGATATAGCTTGCTCAACAAGACCAATAAATGGACTAGATTCTCCAAATTTAGATATTGGTCAATTCAAAAAAATTGTTGGAAAAATTCTATCAATCAAATAATTTCTCACTAAAGGAAATTGTGAAAATATTAAGTTTGATATTTATTTTTAGTTTATCCGCATTCACCGCAGAAGTGGACCAATTTACAAATAGAGATAAGGTTCTTCCAGACCAAGCCAAAATAGTCAATAAGTTAGCTAATGACTATATAGCAGAGTCCATCAGAGTAACAAATACGAAAATTTCCTGTAATCATAAAAAATCTCATAAAATTCTTTATAATCAATTAAAAAAATATTTCGCCAATCATTTTAAAGGAAAATTCCTCAAAGAAATTGTTAAAGGTGACACAGTTCAAGTTTATTTTATTCCAGTAAAAGAATCGATTTTTAATCAATGGACCTTACGAGATGGTATGCTGATGGCCATTCCATGGATTGCTGAGCTTTTAGAAGTTACAAGCCCTTTAATTCAAATAGGCACTCAAAAAATTGGAACGGATAAATTTGAACATATGTTTGGACAGGGCTTTAGTTATTTTGAAAAATTTTACAAATCTAAAAAAGATTTAGCGTCTGTTCTAAAAGAAGGATTCTTAAAAGAAAAAAGAATTCTAGGTGGTGGAGCATTAACGACTGGAGTCTTATCTTTTGCGGATCTATCAGCAAATTTCAATGGAATGAGATTTTGGAATCATATGCTTGGATTAAATGAAGATGTAATGGGGCAAGAATTAGGTCCTTATATTATTTGTGAAGATGGCAAGTTTGTTAAGAATATCAAAAATAGTCTGGATTTTAGAAATTATATTGATGCTTCTATGGATGAAGGAATTAATTGTAGTGAATATTCTTCAAAAAATATAACAACAAAAATAGATCAATTATTTATTGATTCAGAAGGACAATTAAGTTGTCCTATGGAAGCGGTTAAATTAGAAGAAATGAAGAGTAAATATCATATTGAATTGAGTGACTCAAAACTCTTCCTAGATGATTTAATTTTTAATCCGAGTAATTAATTAAAATTTGAAAGTATGTAGTTTTTAAAAACGTCTACTTTTGTTGGAAGAATTCTTTCTTTTCTATACACAAAAGAAAAATTAATAGGAAGTTTGATCCCTTTTAATTCAATTTTTTTTAGTTTTTTAGTTTTTAGTTCTTCTTTTATAATATATTCAGGCATAAAAGAAATCCCTAATCCAGCTAATAAAGAATTTTTTAGTGTATCAAAACTTTCAGATACAATTGGAGTAGGGGCTTTATTAATAAATTTCCCAAGTTTTTTCTCAATTTCTTTATAGCAATAATCAAGTCTAAGAGGGTAGGAGAGAAATGAAATATTTTCTAAATCACTTGGATTTAATTGAGATTTAATTTTAAAAGAACTTGAAGCAACTAATATTAATTCATTATTATAAAAATTAATACTCTCAATACCTGGATCTTTTGGCACTTCAGAAATAATTGCACAATCAAGTTCAAGAGATTTTACCTGAGATATAATCTGATCAGTTGAAGTGTATTTATAATTCAAACTAATTTTTGGATATTGTTCAAAAAAATGTTTAAGTTTCGCAGATAGTAAATAAGATGAAGCTGTAGTGTACGTACCGATGTTAATATTTCCAATAGGGGATTTTAGACTATTCATCTTTTCAAATGTCTCTTGTTCCCAGTCATTTAACAGCTTCACTCTTTCTAATAATATCTTACCTTCTTCTGTTAGAATAAGACCTCTGTTATGTCTTTCAAATAATTTAATTCCGAGTTCAATTTCTAAATTCTGTATTTGAATAGTTAAGGCAGGTTGAGATAGATGAACAATATTACAGGCCTTAGAAATTGTTCCAGTACTTGCAACTGCTTGAAAATGTTTCATTTTATTGAGATCCATGGGTATTTAAATTCCTTATATCAAATATAGTAACATTAAATTATGCAAATATCTAATACAGAGGTAAAAACTACAAAAAATAAAATTTGGAGATATTAATGAAAATTACACTAATGACTTTACTTACTTTTTTATCAATTGCATGCTCTATGGCGCAGACCCAGCCAAAAAGAGTTTTAATGATGGTTTCTGAGGGATTTTTTGCACCAGAATACTATAAGCCTTTAGCGGCTTTTAAAAAGCAAGGTTATAAAATAACAACAGCTACAAAATATAATAGAGCTACAAAACCAGATGAAAGACAGATAAAAACACATGCAGCAGTAATACCCGATATAACATTTAATCAGATTAATGTAGATAATTATGATGCTATAGTTTTTGCAGGCGGAAATGGGGCTTGGGAGGATTTTTTTCCTAATACCGATGTTCATAAGGCTTTAACAAATTTTTTCAAGGCTGATAAGTTGGTGGCGCTTTTATGTTCATCAACAGGTTTACTTGGGTTAGCTAATAATTTAGATGGCAAAGGGACTCCTTTGGCAGAAGGTAGAAATGTAACTGGCTATAAAAGAGTTGAGGGGTTATTAGTTCACTTGGGTAAAGTGAATTACTCCAAAGGTGACGAATCTAAACCTTATGTGGTGGTTGATGGAAATCTTATAACTGGTAGAGATCCTATTTCTTCAGAACTTTATGCTAAAAAAATTATAGATTACTTAAATTAGTAACTTATCTCCCTTTAAAATGATTTTAGTGTCATTTTGGGGGCTAGACAGGCAATAAGGATATCGTTAAGTTGTATTCAAATCTCAGGGAGATCAAATGAAATATTTGATACTATTAACATTCCTATCTAGTGCAGCTTTTGCAACCTGTATGATGGAAAAAATCACTTGTTTACCTAATAATAATTTTCAAAATGTATATAGCTTAACAACAGTTAGCTGTTCTCCACCAGGTGGTCCAGTACATAAAACAAAAATGTTTGAAATCAAAAATCCATTAACATTCAAATGCTCACCTGTTGGGAAAGTGGGGTGTGACGCTCCCATTTTAAAACAAGAGGTAAATGAAAATTTTCAAGTTGAACTCAAATATGATCAAGAAATAGCTTCTTTAAAAATTGATGATTCTAGAATGCTACCTCAGGGAATGAAACAAATCAGTACATCAAAGAGCAAAACAATGATTCTTGAAAATTATAAATGCTTGCACTTATTTAATTAGAAATTTTCTATCTCTTCGGAACTCTTGCACGTAAAAGCTTTTTTGCATTATCAATCATGGCGCCTTTTCGTTTGTCTTTGTTTATTTTATTCCACTCATTTTTAGATTTAAATCGATTAGGATAGTTTGGATTTTTATGGTTTTCATCTTCGTTGATTTGACTCATTTATATATTGTACTAATAAGTATATAAAGGTGCCAGCAGACTTTATTGGAAGCTCAGCCTCCAGGATAGTCTGCTGGCACCATTAGACAAAGGTTAGTAATGCTAAAGTTGAGTATTGTACTCCGTAATGATTCTCTTCATATCTCCGATTAGATATACATGATTAAGTTTAGTTACTTTCTATTAATTTTTACTTCGATTCAATCTTTCGCTTTTGATTTTAGGCTAGATTATGGTGGTGCCAGCAGACTTTATTGGAAGCTCAGCCTCCAGGATAGTCTGCTGGCACCATTAGACAAAGGTTAGTAATGCTAAAGTTGAGTATTGTACTCCGTAATGATTCTCTTCATATCTCCGATTAGATATACATGATTAAGTTTAGTTACTTTCTATTAATTTTTACTTCGATTCAATCTTTCGCTTTTGATTTTAGGCTAGATTATGGTGGTGTTGTTGGTAAGCCAGTATCTACAATTGATTCAGCTGGCTTAGAAGAAATGACAAAAGTAAATCAAGAAAACTTAAATATTAAAAATGACCTAACTAGAAATAACGGGCGAAAAGGTTTTATTTATACTTTAAAAAATGACCAAGAAATTCCGATTAAATCTCAAGTGCTAAAAGTGATGGATGGCCAAGTAGTGTTAACCCAAGTTGGAGTTAATATGGACGGTGAGTTTTACTTACCTGAACAAGTTGTTGCGGGGAAGGATTATATACTATCTCTTGATTCTAAAAAATTTATGTGTGCAGAAAAATTTTCAATTCCTACTAAACCCACCAAAGGCTTTCAATTAAAGATTGAATGCAAGAATACCTTAAGAGTTATAGCAGGTGAATAAACTTGTTTGCGCAGCGTGCTATTAATACCAAATACAATTAGCATTTCCACTTGCATTTACAAATGGATTTCTTGCATTCGTATAAACGTAGACTCTACCAATTTGACCTGGATAAATGACAACATTGTCTAAGAAAGAGAAAAGACCTTGGCCATAGAATGGAAAGCCTTGAACTGACATATCACAGATGATGGGACGATTAAAATTATTAACTACAAAGGCTTGTGCTTGTAATCTATTGTATCTAACCTGTGCATTTACATAAAATGAGAATGCGTTTTGTGTGAATGTACATATTAAAATGGCAATAATTAGTATTTTTCTCATTTATCTCTCCGAATTTTTTCAATGAATATCTCAGAAGTGTTTAGTTGTCTAGTTATACAAAAATTGGACTTATAAATTTAATAATGCATAATATTAAGTATGAGAAATAAACATGAAATTATAGATTTAGTAGACCTTCAATCAATTGAAAGAAAAGAGAGCCAACAATCAAAAATATTTGTTCTCTCTCTGATGGCCGGAATATTTGTTGGGCTGGGAGCTGTGTTTTCAGTCATGGTAGGTTCTAGTACGCCAGATTTAATATCTGTAAAAATTCTTTCCGGTATTGCCTTTTGTCTAGGACTAATTCTAATTGTCATAACAGGTGCAGAGTTGTTCACTGGAAATAATTTAATGCTTATTTCTTTTATGAATAAGAAAATTACGTTAAAAGATTTAGTTAAAAATTGGATCATTGTTTATCTTGGAAACTTATTAGGAAGTCTTTTTTTAGTTTTCCTGATTTTTAATTCACAAACATATTTGATTAACGACGCCTTACTAGGTGAGAGGATTATTTCATTAGCAGAGTCTAAAGTTAGTTTAGGTTTTGGAGTCGCTTTTTTTAAAGGGATACTTTGTAATTTTTTAGTATGTCTTGCCGTGTGGATGACTTTGGCCGCTAAAAATATCTCAGGAAAAATTTTAGCTATCTTATTTCCGATAACTGCTTTTTGTGTACTAGGGTTTGAACATAGTGTTGCAAATATGTTTCTTATTCCAATGGGAGTAGCCTTAAAGCATTTTGCTGTACCTGACTTTTGGGTGATTGCTGATATCTTAAAAAGTGAACTAACAAATTTAACTATTTCTTAATTTATAATTAAAAATTTATTACCAGTAACGTTAGGAAATCTAGTCGGTGGCTGCCTAATGGTAGCTATGGTTTTTGGCTATTCTTTTAAAAAAGAAAAATGATTAATATTCCCTCAACTGAATTTTCTTTTACCTTCTCTAGGAGTTCTGGGGCCGGTGGGCAAAATGTAAATAAGGTAAATAGTAGGGTTACTTTAATTTGGGATATAACTAATTCATCTAGCTTAGCTGAAGATATTAAACATCGATTTATTAAGAAATATAAGCGCTATTTTATTGATGATAAAATTATTATCAGTTCTCAGAAATCACGCAGTCAAAACCTCAACATTAGTGACTGTATAAATAAATTACACCGATGCTTGGAAACTGTTGAATTTGCACCTAAGCCCCGAAAACCCACTAAGCCATCAAAAAGCTCGGTAAAAAAACGCTTAGACTCAAAGAAAAAGCACTCAGTAACTAAAGGGCAAAGAAGAGAAAAATTCTAGTAAAATTAAGATGTTCTAGAGTATAATAACTATATGAGTGATTCAAATAAAATTGTCTATTGTAAAATACCTCTCTCTATTGTTGAGAAATATGGTGACGAGATTCCTTTTGATATTTATCTTCAACTTGGAGATAATAAGATTATAAAAGTTGCCCGCCGAGAAGGAGGGATAAAAGAAATTGTAAAGAAATATACAGATAAAGGTATTGATTCAATTTATACCAATAAAGATGATTTCGAACTATTTATTAAAAGTCTTCAGGTTTCTCTTACGAATAGGTTTTTTGATGCTGGATCTACTGTTGAAGATAAAGTTGAGACCCTTAATGATGGTTATGAAATGGTTAGAGAATCTTTAGAGAAATTAGGTCTAACCTATGATGTAGCCAATATTATTCAAGAAATAACTAAAAGATCTTATACGCTTATTAATGAATACCCAAACGTCTTTAGTTACTTTAGAAAATTTAAATCTACTTGTAACAAAGCTTTTATGAAAAATACGCTGATTAGTTTTACTCTTGGAGCAATGTTAAAAAAGGCAACTTGGTCATCTAAGGCAATTCAAGAAAAAATGAATTTAGCAGTAATGCTAAGAGATATTACTTTAACGGAAGAGCAAATAGACTTCATTGAAGAAAATCGTGGAAAACCTCTACCTCCAGATCTTAAAGAGCATCCCAATAAAATTGGAGATATGATTGATAGTCCACTCAATACTTCTATTCCTAAAGAGGTTGCGGTAATTATTAGGCAGCATCATGAACAACCAGATGGCTCTGGATTTCCTTCCGGTACGCCTTATTCCAAATTAACCATTCTGGCCGCTTATCATATCGTTGCTGATGAGTTTATTACTTTAATGATTAAATATGACTTTGATTTAAAGATGAAAGCAGATGTATTTACTGAATTAACTAGTCGTTATTATCAGGGTGATTTTAAAAAAGCAGTTAAAGCACTTGATGCAATGTTTGAAGGCTAAGCGCCAACAAGTTTTATTCCGGTATCAGATATAATAATTTTTTTCTGCTTATAAAGCATTCCAATAGCATTTTTAAAAGTTTTTTTACTCATGGCCAAATGATATTTAATTTCTTCAGGCGTGCTTTTATCATGTAATGAAAACTCACCATCATTTTCTTTTAAGAAATTGAGGATTTTTTTCTGCGATTGATCTAAGTTTTTTATACCTTGAACTTGAAGAGCAGCATCTATTAGACCATCGATTCTAATTTTCTTAACTATTCCAAAATATTCTTCTTCAATTCTAATGGGTTGAAAGATTTCATTTTGATATATTTGGCCAATATATTTTTTATTTACAACTACTTTATAACCTAAATCTGTTTTGTGAACAGGAACTAATTTAACTTTATCGCCTTCATGAATATCAAATTCTGTATCTTCAATAAATTTACCAAGTTTTGTAGAGCCAAAAACTCTGTCAGTTCCTTCTTCAAGGCATACACGAACTAAATACTCTTCACCATGTTGCATATCAATTTTTTGCTCATTTCCAGGAACGAGTAGATCTTTTTGGATTCCCCAAGACATGAAGCTACCAAATTCTTCAACTTTCTTCACACGCATTAAAGCGTATTCTCCAACCTGTGCGATCGGTAGGGCGGAAGTAGCCACTTTATTATTGTTGGTATCCATATATACGAATACATCGATTTGAGAGCCAATTTCAGGTCTTTCAACGGTCAAATTAAAGGGCATTTTAACAGTTTCATGAGTTGTAGGCTCCTCAAGAACATAGGAGCTTAATTCAAGCGCTAAAACAGTCAATTGATTGATTTTTCCAATTTTAATCATGGGCTACCTATAGCACTTATTTTGCTGAAAAAACCACAAATAGACGATTTTTAATAAAGAATGAAAAAAGTTCATGGTGACATCACGCATTACTCAAGGTATTAAGGTGATCTAGGAAAATATATGGAAGAAATGATCAGTGCTATTTTAGAGCGTTCTAATATTGAAAACAAAGAGAAACTCTCTCTTTTTTTAAGTCGTTGTATTAAGGCAAGTCCAAATACTGCAAGAAGTACTTATTCTGAACACGAAAATGTTTTGTTTATGACAGATGTTTTTTTTGATGAATTAAAAAAAATTACTAATGATGTAACTAATGAAAAAAAGTTTTTATTAGGGGTAGAGACACTTTTTATAACTTTAGAAGAGCTCGGACTACCGGTAGAAAAGCAAGATGCCTTTATTGTCTATCAACTTAAAGATTTGGGTAAATTTAAAATTAAAGATAAAAAACTATTGAGTGACCTCAAAGGACTTTGGGGACAATATAAAGAATATACAGTTGAAGAATCAGATTTCATGTATACGATCAAAAACTTAATGAGAATGGGTATTGTTAACTATAGAAAGGGCAATCTTAATCTTAAACAAAGTATTGTAATTAGTTATAAGAATGACTAAAACAAAAAGGGGAATCTTGCGACTCCCCTTTGTATAAAAACAATATATAAATATTAATTAATTATACTTTTTTTACGTGAACAGCACATGGACCTTTTTGTCCTTCACCGATATCAAATTCTACAGAATCTCCATCGTGAAGTTGTCCTTGCTCAACAGCAGAAATGTGAACGAATAGATCTTTTCCACCATCGTCAGGAGTAATAAATCCAAAACCTTTTGACTCATTAAAAAACTTTACTTTACCTTTACTCATAATTCTTCCTCGTAATAATTTACTAAATTTTTGTTTATGTTAATAAAGTTTTAACTGTTTTATTGCTACTCGTAAATAGGTAAATAGGGATTTATCATATTTTTTTGTTCTATAAGGGCTTGTTAACAGGGGATTTCGCCATTTAGATAAGTGACGCATCGTTTAATTTAGAGTGTTTAGTTTGTTATCAAAATCTGTAGATAACTCATCAAATTTGAGTTGAACAACTTCTAACTTTTCAAAATTTTCTTCTATTCTATTGTTGAGATCAGCTATTTCCTTTGAGAGACTTACTATGGCCACAGCGTTACTTTCTTCAGAGGCTTTAACTAACTCAAGATTTTTTTGATTTGTAAGATTTTCATCCTTAGTAATTTGATCTTCTAGTTTTTCTATTTCTTTTTTTAGAGGATTAATTGTTTGAGACCTCTCTAAAATGATATCACTTCTTAGTTTTTGGATATCTTTTTTCGATATTTTTTTCTTTGGTTTTGTATTTTCAAACTCTTCACTTTCCCAGCCAATTTTTTCTAGAAAATCATCATATCCACCCAGAAAAAATTCAGCTCTACCTTCATGAAAAATAATGAGGTTTGTAGCAAGTCTTCTTAAAAGCATCTCAGAGTGAGTTACCACTACTACTCCGCCTTCGAATTCTTCTATTGCTTCAGCCAAGGATTCAATGGATTGCATATCAAGGTGGTTAGTTGGCTCATCTAGAAAAAGTAAATTTGAGGGTTTTGCTATAATTTTACCTAGCATTACACGTGATTTCTCTCCCCCTGAGAGGACAGATATTTTTTTATCAGCTAATTCACCAGAAAACATCATAGTTCCACAGATTTGACGAATCTTTGAAAAGCTAAGATCTGGAGCAACTTCAGTTACTTCTTGAACAATAGTATTTTTCTCGTGAAGTCTGGATATATTTGTTTGTCCAAAATGAGAAAATTCAACCTCAGGATGAAAGCGAACGTCACCAACTGGAGATAATTCACCGGCAAGGCAATTAAGTAAAGTGGATTTTCCCTTACCATTTTTACCTATGATACCTAGGCATTCACCTTTTTTTAGATCGAGAGAAAGGTTTTCAAAAAGTAACTCATCAGATTTATATCCAAAACTTAAATCTTTTACTTCCAACAAATTCTTGCTGGGAATACTTTTGTAATTAAAATGAAAATCAAGATTAGATTCATTAGCTAGGTCATCCATATCTTGCATTTTTTCAAGCTGTTTAAGTTTTGATTGAGCTTGTGATGCTTTAGAAGCTTTAGCTCTAAACCTTTCAACAAATCGCTCCATTTCTTTTTTTCTTTTATCAAAATTTACTTTTGTTTTTTCGTAGATTTCTTCTTCTTGAATTAATTGAGTATAAAATTTTTCTGTATTACCTTGAATAAATTTTAACTTTTTCCTATGTAGTCCCATCGTGTGGGTAGAGATTTCATCCATAAAAGCTTG
>CAYGTU010000037.1:0-19999 GCA_964352945.1 uncultured Bacteriovoracaceae bacterium | reverse complement strand
TTCTCCCTTATTCTATGAATATCGGCTTTATCTTTAGTGATTAGTAAAACTTTCTTATTATTAAACTCTCTTAAATCCACTAAATTCTCCAGCCTATTAGCATTCCTAAACTCGTCTCACTTTGAGTAACCTCGGTTACATCATCTTTTACTTCATCTTTTTTACCAACAGCATATTTAAGCTCTAAACCAGCATATACATCACCACTAAAAAAAGTTTTAAATAATTTAAAAGGTATCGGTTTAACTGCAATTGCTCTCATTGCCGTATAGTTCATGCAAAATAAAGATGTGAGTTTATCAGCTAATTCTATTGAAAATTTTGCCTTAATATCTTTCATTAAATTAAATCTTGTATAAAATATCATTGACTTTAGAAAGTCAGATTGGATTTCATGTTCAACTTTTGTTCCATTTGATTTTAAAATAAATAATTCATTTAATCTAAAACCTAATCCGAATCCTAACTGGATTCGCCTAGGCAGCCCATCTAATTTTTTTGTAATAAGATCTTCAACTATTACATGTCCAGACATTCTCTTCATAAAAAAAGAAGTAAAGTCTAAATCCTCATTGACCTCACTACCACCAACAAAGATTGCGTCTAAATTAAAATGGTATCCGTATCTCTCCTTAGCAACTTTTGGCCAACCCATAAAATCAAATGAAATTAAACCACTTTGCGTATCAGCAACACCTTCATTTGAAAGTGCAGAGGATGCTTGATCAGTGGATAAATTTAAATACCCTAGGGCAGCACTTATATCATACTTATAATGACTATGAGTTCTAGTAATAATTTCACGCTCTATTTGATTATTTGAATTTAAAACTTCAAATTTGTAGTCTGAATTATTTGTTAATTTAATTTTAACAGTACCAGTATGTGATTCAAATTTCTTGAGTAATTTAAACTTTCCATTTATTAATTTATAAGCTTTTAAAGTATGATCACTTTTCTTAGTTCCTATAACAATGGGAATTTTTTCTTTTGATCTGAAAAAATGAAAATTCTTTTCTATAAATTTAATTTTCTTTGGCGGGGGATTGTATACAGTTTTAATCTTTTCAATTGAACTATAATTCAAAAAATTCATATCTGAAGTTAATGAATGCACTCTGAAAAAATATTGTACATTGGGTTTTAAGATTATTTCAATTTCATTTTTCTGTAATTTGGTTTTTACTGATTCTTTAAATTTTGGGTTTGTAGATATCTCAAAAATGAAATTATCGACTACACTACTACTTGACCATTTAATTTTCTGAGTTGTATCCACTTCTTTATCTATTTTAATTTCTTTCTCATTTTTTTCAAACTCAGCTATTTTAGCATCAATCCCAATATGGGCTATTTCTGATTTTATTCTTTTATTTGACTCTTTCTCAAAATAAGAAATTCTCCAATAGAAGTCTCCTGGATCATTAATCCTCCATTTAAATGACTCACCAAAAACCTCTTTCTTTAATAAAATGTTTTTAAAGCTTTTAGTTCTAGAAATTTCTAGTACATAAGAATCATCATTCTTAAGGGGTGGTTTTTCCCATTCAATTAGATACTCACTACCTGCATATGAAAACATACTATAAATAAAGAGGATTAAGATTAATTTTATCATAATTTCAACTTAACATCTTTTTTCTTAATATCTAGCTTATACTTATTTAAATCTTTAATTTCAAATGTTGAATATTTAACAATAGGTTTTTTTCCTTCTTTTATTAGGCTAACCTTCCAAATATAAACTCCAGCTTTAGATAACTTAATTCCAGCTTCCAATTTATGTAAGCTTGGAATGTTCATTTCAATATTTTTTTTCTTTTCAAAAGTTCGCTCTAATTCAAAACTCATTTTAACATCTTTTCTAAAGCCCGAGTCCCACTCGAATTTAACATAAATTGAACTCTCGCCCTCTTTAATAAAATATTTTTTATTTTTCTTTGGTAGTTTTAATGAAAGTTTCATATCTTCAAAACTTGACTGTACTCGAAATTCTCTTATATGAGATTCTTTTCTTATCCCACCTTTTCTATGAGCAATAATTTGCCACTTATATCTTCCACCTTTATATTTAATATCTTTAATAAATTTAGGTTCAGTTATTTTAAACTCTTGAATTTTTTTTCCGGACCAAGATAAAAATATTAGAGTATAAGATTCATCTGCAGGAGAAGAGCTCCACTCAAAACCTAATGTTTTATTTAACTTATCTTGTAAATACCAGTTGTTTTCCGGAGATAAAAGTTCTATCGGATCATACTGTCTAATAAAGAACCTTCTATTTTTTGTTGTTTCGATAATTTTATCATCATTTCCTAGTCCGTTAATTCTAAAATAGTTTAAATGATTCAATTTTTTTAAAAAATCATTGGTGATTTCAAAATTTGTCACGATCGAATTTACAATAGTTAAATTATTATCTCTAAATGATTCATCTTTTGAAAACTCAATTTTATATTTTGTAATTTGATCATTTGAGCTACGCCATAGTATTTTCTTTCCTATATCTAATTCTTCCGAATTCTCGGGGCTTTCAATTACAATATAATTAGAAATCTTTTGGACAAGGTTTTTGGTAATCTCTACTTCTTCTAAGTATTTTAACTTTACTTCTTTACCGTCTACCTTAATTGAAGAATCCTTATCTAATCCCTTAACTCTGACATAATTTTCAGTTCTCACAATTTTAACTTTTCCAGATACAGTGATATTTTTACCTAATGAACTAGACTTTATTTTTAAATTAAAAAATTCACCTATTAACTCTCCTTTTTCTAAGCTAATAAAGGTTGGATCAAATATTTGAATAACAGTATTTCCAGTTAGAGCTAATATTGAATTATTAATAAATTTCAGAGAGATTGAAGAATTGTATCCTGTATAAACATAACTACCTTTAACAAGTTTATTTCCTGTTGATATACTCGACCAATTTATTTCACCATCTTCCTTTCCTCTGGTATCATTATTACTATTTGTAACTTCAGCAATTGGTGTATTGTTTTTTTCAACAATACCTGATCGCTTATCAATTAACAGGTAGGCCCCAATGCCAAGCGCAATTGCAAAAAATCCAATGAGCAGAAAATCCGTCTTGTTGCGGGGATTGAAATTTGAGTTCATAATATAAATACCATCTATCAGATTATAATGGAGCTGCTCGTTGAGTAAAAGAAAATTCTACTTTAGTATAAAATATAAAATATTAATATATCTGAGTATTTTTTTAGTCACTTCTCTTTCGGCCTATTTTGTATTTGCAATTCAGATATTTGAGGAAGACAAAATAGCCTATGTTTATACAAGTGGTATTCATAGAGCTAAAAACTTTAAATATTTAAATCAGAGAGATCAATTACTTTTAGCTGAGTGGAAGCATAATGTTAAAAAAATGATTGAATCAGGTAAATTACAAGAACTGAGTAGAAATCTTATTGAAAAAGATAGAACCCTCTTTATACAGATTAAAGACGGAAATAACGTATTAGCTGAGTTACGTAATCAGACTTTATCAAATATTGAAAAGACAAATATTCTCAATACTATTTCTTCAGACGTAAAAACATTGGATAAAGTTTATGTACTTAAAAAATACAATTCATACGCTCAGCCATTTCTAGGTTGGTCTACAAAATTAGAAATAAATAACAAAGTTTATAGTCTAATTTTAGCTTATAATAATACTGAGATTGTAGAGCTTTTAAATTCCAAAAACCGTCACAGTTTTATCTTAAATGAAAATGCTGAAATAGTACTAAATTTTGTAGATAGTATAACTCCAGATTTCATAAAGAATACAAATTTAATTCTAAATAAAATAAAAGAATTAAAATCTCGGGCTGGAACTATAGAATATCAAATAAATAATTTCAAATATCTTATTTCTTTTGAAAACGATAAAAATTCAAAGCTTTACTATCTTTCATTAATGAAAAAAGATAAAGCACTTGAAGCTACAAAAAAACTTCAAAAAAAATCTTTTGCCTTTTTATTAATTGCAATCAGCCTAGCTGCAATTCTTTCAATATTTGCGGTTAGAAGATTAACTTCAACTCTAAAAAGACTTCATGAAGGAGCTTTGAAGATTGGTGCAGGTGATTTTGATACCTATATAGAGCCTACATCAAATGATGAAACGACCATTCTATCAGAAACGTTTAACGAAATGACTTCCACGATAAAAAAGCAGCTACAGGAATTAAAAGAATATAGTGAATTATTAGAGGAAAAGGTAAAGCTTAGAACCAAAGAACTCGCAGAAGCGATGGAGCTACAAAAAACAATGCTTGATAACGTTTCACAAGGTTTCTTTATCTTTGAAAAAGATGGAAAGATTCTACCTGAATTTTCGCAAGTAACAGAAGTTTTATTTGAAAAAAGCCCTCTTGATAAAAACTTTGCAGAGCTCTTACAATATGAATCAAGTGAATCCGAAACACTAATTCAATTCTGTAACGCAATGTTAGACGAAGCCTTTCCATTTGATGACATGAGATTGATTGCACCAAAAGACTATACTAACAGCAAGGGTAGAAAAATATTTCTCGATTATTTCCCTGTTAGAGACCTAAAAGAAAAGGTTAAAAATGTAGTTGTTGTATCTGTTGATAAAACTGATGAAATAATGGCAAAAGAAAAAGCTCAAATGGAACATAATTTTGCACTTATGGTTCAAAAAATTCTAAGTAACAAGAATCAATTTATTAATGTTTTAAAGGATATTTTAACTTATATAGATCACTTTGAAGAAAAGTCTGTTTTTGATAATTTTGATGAAATTGCTAGATATCTTCACACCATAAAAGGTACAACAGCATTGTATGGTGTATATGGAGTAAATCAATTTGTAAGTATGTTTGAGGAACAATTTCTAAATCTAAGACATAATCTTAAAAAAGACGATAAAAATATTAATAAAAAAGTTTATGATCAGCTCTTAGAAATTAAAAACATCACTATAGCTTATGTGAAAGATAATTCTGAGTTACTTGGGTTTAATGATATTTATAATGTGAAAAACTTTAAGACATTGAATGATGATCTAGTTAAAGATTTTCTAATGGAACTTAAAAGATCTCACTCTCCAAGTGAATTAATAGAAAAATATATTACCTATTTTTATGCCACAACGGCCAATGAGCTTATCAAGCCCTATCTTAGCTTAGTAGAAGATTTATCCATTCAATTAGATAAGGAAATAAAAATAGAAATTATAAATGGTGATACCCCGATAATTTCTGATATATACAAGGACCTCTACTCTTCATTCGTCCATATTGTTAGAAATACCGCGGACCATGGGATAGAAACAAAGTCCGAGCGAGAAGCCACAGGAAAAAACAAAAAGGCTAAATTACAATTTAAACATTTAATTGATAGTAACAATTTAAATATTATTATTTCAGATGATGGTAAAGGTATAGACTTAAGTAGGATATCAGCCATTATTAATGAAAAATTTAAAGTAGATCCCGAAACTTTGAGTGAAGCAGAAATTTTACAATATTTATTTAAATCAGGTTTTTCATCTAAAGATATCTCTACTGATATTTCTGGAAAAGGTGTTGGATTGGATGCTGTAAAATTTGAAGTCACAAAGCTAGGCGGAAAAATCGAGATTGAGTCAATTCAATCGCAAGGAACTACATTTAAAATTCAAGTTCCTTACTCATTAACATTATAAATAATTATTTTATTAAGCCTCTGTATTATGTTTTTTCCAGCAAGCTTCAAGTTTTGATTTTAAATCTTCTTTCTTCCAAGGTTTCAATAAATAATTACTTACTCCACTAGTAATAGCTTCCATAACAATTTTATTATCTGCCTCTGTTGTTAGCATTAATATTGGTAGTGACTTTGCATAAAGTGAACTTCTCGCTTTTTTTAAAAATTCAAGTCCATTCATTATAGGCATATTAATATCTGTAATAATAAATCCCACTCTATAAGCAGTTGGATAATAATTTACTAACTGCTCAAAACCTTTTTTACCGTTCTCACCTTCAAAAATCTCACCCTTTACACCAATACTTTTTAGATCTGATACAAGGGCAGCTCTAATGCTAGGGTCATCTTCAACAACTAAAAAGGTGGTATTTGTCATAAAACTCATAAATAAATACTAACAAATTTTTGATTATTGTAAAGAAGATGTGAGATTTGACATTTAATCTTCGGAGTTATGCTTATTCCAGCATAGATTCAGCTTAACAGCTAAATCTTCCAGTTTCCAAGGTTTAGATAAATAATTTGAAGCTCCCATTGAAACTGCTTTCAAAACCATTTCCCTCGTTGATTCACTTGTTAATAATAATACGGGGAGATTCTTCCCAAAACTTAAAGATCTAACCTCTTTTAAAAATGTAATCCCATTCATTTTAGGCATATTGATATCACAGATTACAAATTCAATTCTAAATTTACCTAAAAGTTTTTGATTAATAATTTCTAAGCCGGTCTTTCCATCCGATGCTTCATAAATTAAACCAGTAACACCTATTTTTTTAAGATCATCTTTAATTAAGACTCTGACGGCATTATCATCTTCAATTATTAAAAAACTTATCTCTTTTAAATGTTTCATTCAATTATTATACATAGTACAAACAAAATACGTCCATATTATGCTCTATATACTTAATAATGCACAAGTGATGACGCTGCGCCATTAACTATAACTTAATGCCAGACTATTTTTCTTTAAAAGTTAGAAATCTTTTGTTCTAATTTATCCTCCAAAGGGGAATCTATGAAAATTTCATTACTTTTAATTCTTGTATCAACATCTATTTTTGCAAAAAATATCAAGCATATTTTAGAGAATGATAAAAACCTTGAGGGTGTAAAAATTTGTGTTGTTGGAGACACAGGCACTGGAAAAGTTGGACAATATAAAGTTGCAAATGCAATGGATAAAGAAGGCTGTACTCAAGTTCGAATTGCTGGAGACGCAGTTTACGAGACAGGTCTTCATAAAAATAAAAATTCAGATCTAAAAGATAAATTCTTAAAACCTTATAAAAAATTAATTGAAAAAGGTGTTACTTTTCATTTAGTTACAGGTAATCATGATTATTTGGGCAATGAAAAACTTTGGAATCAAGTTCATAAGCAGTATTCTTTTATTAATCATCCAAATCTTTACTACGCTGAAGTTTATCAAGACATATGTTTTATAAATTTAGATACTACTTCTGTTGCACATTACTACAGAATTGACAGACAAATTGCTCAAGGAAAATGGTTAAACCAATTCAACAAATTATTTAAAGATAAATGCAAGGTTACTCTGGCCATGGGACATCATCCAAATTGGAGTGCAGGTAAACATGGGGAAGCGAGTAAATTCTTTCATCGATTCGTAAAAAGAAAAATATCTGGATTCTTTGATTTCTATATCGCGGGCCATGATCATAACCTTTCTCATGAAGGAGATGAAAACGGCACTACTTTTTTAGTCTCTGGATCTGGAGCTAAACTTAGAGATTTAAGATATAATCCTAGAGGACCATTTGCAAAATCAGTTCTTGGCTATGTCGTTTTTAAAGTAGAAAAAGATAATGAAGGGTATTTTGTTAATTACCAATTTAAAGGTGTTGATGAAAATGATACTCCTTACTTATTATTTGAAGATACTAAAAAAGCACTTGGACTGCGTTAGTATTTCCATTTATATTCTTTAAAAGGAAAATAAATATATTCATGTAACCAACTGGTAAGTGTTGCATTATCAACATTTCTTCCCCACTTAGCAAAAGTTTCACAGGAAACATTTTTCTGTCCGCCAAATTCATTGATAATAACCTTGCACTTTTCACTTTCAATCGAATCATCATTATCAAATCCAATAACATCAATAACTGTTACATAATGAAGAGGTTCTCCATCTTCACTTTTACTGATTAGTGCAATTACTGGGGATCTGGCTTCAGATTTTTTTGTCACTGGATTTTTTCTGATTAGATTAGACACCTCTTGATGAGTATAAAATTTCAAATTATTTAAAAATGTCCATCTATCTTCAACGTACTTATATGACCAATAACCTCTTTTACATTCACTATTATTACTAAAGAGGTCATTCAAACCTTCTTCTAAAACTCCTGGTCGTACACCTGGAGTTATATCATCGAAATATTTATCTGATATTTTTAAAGGATCAACAAAATTACCATCACAGTAAGCATGAAAAACATTGGCAGCGGCTGTTGGCCCACACTTACCTTCATAGCCACTTTTTTTACCAGTACTTTTTCCACCCGATTTACCACTTGAAGCTGGCTGACTAAAAGAAGCAGTTCCATCCGAGCATTTAACAGCATAAGTTGTGCTCGTTACATCTACTTTATGACAGTCAACGCTTTCTTCGATCTCTTTACAAGTCCATGTTACCCAACCAAATTCCTTAGTAAAATTATTCTTTGAGTAAATTGAGAGTTTTTCTTCTTCTAATTTATATTCAACAGTAGACTTACTGTTGATTTTTTCATTAAATTTTTCTTGGCATTTTTTTGATCTTGCAAAACAAGAAACTGAAAAAATTAAAAATATAATTATAATTATTCTTAGCATATATCCCTTAATTAATTTTAAACAATGGAGCAATTTTTCTCTCTACTGTCTTAGAAAGACTTTTGCCTAATTTAGATTCTTCATCTTTTTTAAAAGCAAAATAAATGTATTCAGGTAAATAACTTGTTAAAATACTATCATCCACTCTTCTCGCATAATCTGCAAAATCAAAACATTTTGATTTATGTTGCCCACCCATATCGTTATATATAACTTGGCAAGTGTCATAGGAGTCTTGATTTTTTATATCAAATCCCTCTATTCCAACTACTGTTACATAATGAAGAATTTTTTTATCATCTTTCTTATTTAGCAACACAATTACTGGAGAAATATTTTGCTTGATACCTTTTGAATTAGTGCGTATCCAGTCAGAGTTATCTTTATATAAATGTTTATTTAATTTACTAATAAAATCTAGACCATATTGGGCATAAAAATACGTCCATTTTCCTTGAGTACACTCATTATTATTAAGAAATAATTGATTTAAACCATACTCCAAAGTATCAGGTCTTACTCCTGGAGTAATGTCATCAAAATATTTATCAGCAATTTCTTTTGGATCTACAAACAAGTTATTACAATAAGCATGAAAAATATTAGCTGCTGCTGTTGGCCCACATTTTCCATTATAATTATTTTTCTTTCCTTCTTTTCCTTCACCACCCATATCTGGTTGAGAAAATGAGATCGTTCCATCTTGACAACCCCACACATCTGTTTTCACTGTTTGATTACCATCAATTAGTTTAATTTTTTCATAACAATCAGCTAAGACTGAATGTGTTGTTAGAATAAATAGCAAGCTAATGCTTAGAATTTTTGATTTCATAAATACCCTTTGTTTTACCCGCACAAATTGTCTCAAATATCAAAAAATTCTCAATACTTTGTGTAAATCTTACAGAGTAATATCGCGATTGATTGGTTGGTCTAGACTTATAAAACTCTCTGTTGATTGAATCATATTAATTGTTTGGAGACGATATGCTAAGAAATGATGAAAATCAGAAATTGATTTTGTTTGAACTTTTACCAACAGAGCATAATTTCCTGTGGTGTAATTAACTTCAACTACTTCTTCTAGTTTTTCTAATTCGCGAATAACCGCGCTTAGATCTCTTGAGCTATTTAAATGAATTCCCAAAAAGACAGTAACATCATAGCCAAGTTTCTTTAGGTCTAAATTAATTTTACTACCTGTTAATATGCCTAGTTTTTTTAAGCGATCAACCCTTTGATGAATTGTCCCTCCTGAGACTACTAACTTTCTAGCAATTTCTAAAAAAGGAGTTCTAGCGTCCTTATTGAGCTCGTTTAAAATTGCCCTATCGACATTATCAATTTCGTATTTTTCTTCCATAATTCAGCCTCCAAAAAACTGATTTCACTTTATTTTAACATCTTTAATGTCAAATTAATAAAAATAAGGCATTTTTAATATTAAATATTGATAAAAATGCCAGTTTAGCCGATAATTCAATACCAGCCATTGCAATCGGAGGCAAAATGTGCGGATTTCTCTTTTCATCAGACCCAAAAATCGACCAAATCACCTTTAAAAAGGCCCTAGACACCATCAAGCATCGTGGACCTGACTCAACTAAAACTAAATTCACTGATCAGTATATGATGGGATTTCAGCGTTTAGCGATTATGGATTTAACCCATGAAGGAGACCAACCTTTTAGCCACGGTGATTGGACTGTTGTATGTAACGGTGAAATTTATAACTACCCCCAAATCAAAGAAACGTATTCAGATTTTCCTTATGTTTCACATTCCGATTGTGAAGTTTTAATTCCCCTTATTATTCATGAAGGAATAGAAAAATTAGTAGATTCAGTGGATGCTGAATTTGCCATGCTGGCGGTAAATTCTAAAACTGGTGAAATCATAGCGGCACGTGATCCGATTGGGATCCGACCTCTTTTTTATGGATTCACAAAAACAAAAAAAATTGCCTTTGCTTCCGAAGTAAAAGCGCTTCAAAGTTTTTGCACTGGAATACTACCTTTTCCTCCAGGTCATTACTTTAAGGATGGAAAATTTGTTGAATACATTGATCTAGCTCATGTCAGTAAATTTTCTAAAGAGGGCTTAAAAGAAATTGGAAAAAATATTAGAGAAAAACTTGAAGCTGCAGTAATAAAAAGACTTCAATCAGATGCTCCTATAGGATTTTTACTTTCAGGTGGTCTTGATTCAAGTTTAGTTTGCTCCATTGCAGCTAAATACAGAAAGTCTATTGGCGGAAAACCTATTCGCACTTTTGCTATTGGTATGAGTGAAGATGCTATTGATTTAAAATATGCTAAACAAGTGGCGGATCATATAGGAAGTGACCATACAGAAGTTATTATTGAAAGAGCTGACGCAATTGAAGCTCTTCGACAAGTTATTTATCAATTAGAAACTTGGGACATCACTACAATCAGAGCTTCACTTGGTATGTATCTAGTCTGTAAATACATTAAAGAAAAAACAGATGTTAAAGTTCTTTTAACTGGTGAAGTAAGTGATGAAATTTTTGGATATAAATATACGGATTTTGCACCTTCAGCATTAAGCTTTCAAGAAGAAGCTCAAAAGAGATTACGCGAACTTTATATTTATGATGTACTAAGGGCTGATCGTTGTATTTCAGCTTGTTCACTTGAGGCTCGAGTTCCCTTTTCAGATCGTGATTTTGTCTCTTATGTCATGAGTATTGATCCAGCTAAAAAACTTAATACTTACGGACATGGAAAATATCTATTACGTATGGCCTTTGAAGAAGGAAATTATCTAACAAAAGAATTACTTTATAGAGAAAAAGCGGCTTTCTCCGATGCTGTTGGACATTCCCTTGTTGAGTGTATCAAAGCACATGCTGCAAAAATATATGAAGGTGATAAGTATGAAAAAGGAATTGCAAAATATAAATACCGCACACCTTTTACAACTGAGTCCTTACTATTTAGAGATATATTTGAAGAAATGTATCCTGGTTATGCTGAATTAATTCTTGATTATTGGATGCCAAATAAAGAATGGGAAAACTGCAATGTAACTGATCCATCAGCGCGAGTTCTTCCAAATTATGGAGCTTCTGGTAGTTAGAGTGCGTGACAATAATTCACGGCTATAAATTAAATATATTTACCGACCTAAGTAACTGAAATTTTTAATAAATTAGTTTAATATTATAATAGAAATATAAGAATAGAGCTTTCAAGGCATTATTCTTTTTATCCCATTTCCCACTTGTACTAGATAGCAAATACATTGCAATTTACTCATATATTTATTTCGAAAATCCGAAAAGGTAAATAATGTTATTTTTTAGAATATTACTATTTTTATTTTTGGCCATAAACTCCGTTTCATGTGGGCTCAAGATGGATATATCAGGTTTTTCTAATGCTGATTTATCCTTAATTAAAATTTGGGGTCCTGCTAGTTCCCCTGTTTTAGCAACACCAACTAAAAAAGTCTTTGTAACTGGATATAGACAAGAATATTTTATTCCATTTAGTGATTTAAACTTTCATGAAAATCATTCATTTAATATTTCTTCGCAATCTGCAGGATGGGGAACTTCAAATATCACTCCATCAAGTAATGGAAAAATTATAATTGAAAATAATGCTGTTGCCGGAACATACACGGTTGATGTGACTGTGATTGATGAGAGAGGATACTCTGATACTTCAAGTTTTGACTTAGTAATTGAAGCTCTAGGTGGAGCTGCACCAGCAAAAGAATCCTTTGCTGACTCTAATGCAGGTTGTGTAAGTAATACAACAAATAGATATAATTGTGGTTGGTGGAAATATATCCCGACTGCTTATACAACCCACCCAACAGAAAACTTCTGCGTCTTTATTTATTACCATGGTAACGGTGGGTCTGGTGATGGAACAACCGCTGGCTTAGATGCTAATCCGGAAACTAACGATCCAATTTTTGAAGCTATCAATAACGGCGCTCACTTTCCCTGTCTTGTGTTTCAACCTCAGACTCAAGGCGAAGAGAGTGCCATGTATATAATGAATGCGCTTCAATATATAAAAGAGCTTTATAGAATTGATGAAGACAGAATTTATATTATGGGAATGTCTTTTGGAGGTTCTGGAGTTGGAAACTTTGGTTACCAATACGGTGGAAATTCATATGTTGCTTCTTTAATAACTTCTAATGCACATGACACTACAGATCCAAGAACAGAAAACTTTTATGGTGATGACCCTAGAGATTATCTCCATTCATTAAATTACCTCAATCAAACAACTTGGGATTTCCATGGTGAAGCAGATACTGCAACGAATGACAGATTTAATGTTTGGAGAATTGGTTTAAATCAATCCTTAAGTAATGTTCTTGGCTATTCAGGAAATATCTATGCAAGTTACGCAAGTGATGCCGATTATATCGGAAATCGTCCTTATGAATCATCAACAATTAACTGGATTCCCGGAAATTGGGATATAGGTGCAACAGGACAAAGTGCAAATAGAATGACAATTAGGGATAACCTTGGCCACTCTGCACTCCTAAATATGTTAACTACAAATGATATTTATGATTGGATGTTTTCTCAAAATAAAGATAAGGGGATAAAATCAAACAATCTAACTCTATCACAGACTACAGTTCTTGATAACGAAACTGTAGATATCACACTTTCCGGTGGTATTAGAGATTATTTTGGAGAGATCTCAAGCGTAACTGTAAATTTAATTCCTGTTGGAGGCTCAGCCTATACTCCTCTTACAAATAATATTGCCTTTAATTATGAAACGACATTTACAGTAAGTAATCTTGCAGCCGGTACATATATTTTATCCGTAGCAGTTACTGACACTGAAGGACATTTTCATGCTTTTCCTGTAATTCTAGAATCAATTAACAATGCAGCTGTAACAAATTCAGTCATTGCGACTTATAATATTAGCTTTGGTGCAACTAATGCAGCTTGTACTACCTTAGGAGCTGATTGGAATCTGATTCACTCTACTTCTCAAAATAGCAATGGTCGTTTATTTCAATATGCTAGAAAAGGAAGAAAAATTGGCTTAACTGAAGCAACATTTGCCAACTCATCCTTATACTTAGAAATAGATTTTCAACCACTACTCGATATCGATGACGTTACCTATAACGGACTTGCTAGTACGGCAGTTACTGGAGATATTGCCGCTCCACCCGCTCCTTTTGTGGCAGATGCTCTTCAGTGTTATTGGTATACAAGAACAATAAATGGAACCTATGATCGCCAGGAAAATAATTTAAAATTTAAAGTTGGCGGTCTTAATACTAATTTAAAATATAATGTCTATATTATTGGATCTCGAGATAGTGCCACATCTGATCCTCAAACAATTGAACTAACAGATATTAATGGAACTCAAACTTTCGTGAAAGAAGTTAATAACACTTTTACTAATACTGCAAAAATGACTACTGTAAATAATGTTGAACCAAATGAAGATGGAACAATATCATTTAGAGTTGAAGAAGAAGAGTTCGTTGCAAATGTAAATGACTATGCTTATTTAAATGCCGTTGTCATCGAAGCACTAGCCCCTTAAATTTATTTTATAAACTTAACTAAACCTTTAAATAATCTTTCAATTGTTCTAACTTTAGTACCTTCTACTAAATTTCCTAAACAATTTATCGAATAACCTTCTTCAGTTTGAATAGTGATATATTTTGACTCAAGCTTTCGCCCTTTATCTATTTCTACTTTATTTACATTTAAAACTGAACCGGCTGCCAAAGTCTCTTCATCATCAGATTGCTTACCTAGATAACACCATTTTCCAAAACCTGTTGATGTTTCTCTTCTTAAAATATTGTCCCATGAACCTGCTTCAACAAGTAAATCTTCAGTAATCAAAATTTTATGATTACTTGTTAAATCTCTAACTTTTAAGGACTTACTAACAGATCTCTCTGGTAAATTCGATTGTGCAAAAGATACAGCACTTATGATTGAAAATATCAAAATTATTGATTTCATTTGTCCCCCTTAAAAAGAATAAGGCTCATTCTAACGTGGAATTGATTTTTTTAAACGATTTTTTAGAAATGATGTAAAAACTACATTTCTAGAGATAGAGGAAGAAATTCTCGATCAGTTGAGCTCATTAAAAAGGCTGCTGCAACAATACTCGCTTTCGATACTGGTAGATGCTCTATTTCATTTACTCCATTCTCTAAATGGCAATCAGCAGGATCACTCTTAACGTGAGTTAGTCTGCAAATTATAGGTCTATCTTCATAAACAGAACAGCTTCCATCTTTAAGAAATACACAAGCACGATCATTATATGAAATAAGTGAATCATTTTTAAAATGATTTTTCTGAATTGTAAGGCGATTTAAGTCTGCATTTTTATTGTGTTTTTTTAGCACTTTAGCTTCTTCATTTGTGACAGTAATTGGATGAAAGCAGCAAAAATGACAACCTTTAACACAGGCACTGCCCTTTGCTTCCAGAGATAAATAATAGTCAATTTCACGAAAAATGAATTCTATCCTCTCAGTAGGTTCTAAGAGAGAAAGTTTCATTAACGTCTCTTTTAAAAGACCTTTTAATTCAGGGCTTGTTCGTGCAAGTTTTTGGGCTTGAATTACAATGTATGGAAGTGAGCTCATTAGTTAATTTTATGTAGATTTTACAGACCTTCAACAGATTTTTTATTTTTATGCTATTATTGGTGCTTTATAAGGGGAATTATGAAAACTTTGATCTTAATGTCATTAATATTATCCAGTACATTTACTTATTCACAAAGCTATGAAAATGATTGCACCAATTTTGGTGATATGGAAAGAAGAGAATTATCTGATCTAGAAACCTTAGTAAATAAACAAAAAGTCGTTTATAAAACTTGTGATCAATGTAATGAAGAAAATCTAACAGTAGTACAGGTTCAAAAAGCAGAACGAGTTGATATATCTTATGGACATGCATTTCAATTTCATTTAAATGGAAAACCTATCAATTTATCTGAATATTATATTTCTAATCCAGAAAACACTGAAGAAAAAATCAGCCTCGGTTCTTTCGTTTACTGCCAATAAGGTACGCGGTACCTTTTGACTATTTACAAAATGGTGCTGCTGGATCTTTAGTGCAGATATAGGCTTTAAGCATATCGTTTTCTTTTTTAAGTGAGGCTATGTCGCGAGAGTTTTCATCTACTTGATCCTTTAGACCAGTGTGCATCAAATTAAACTTTTGATTATTATCTTCAACTTCTGTATAAAACTCTTTAAAAGCCTCTACAATTACCGAAGTAAATTGGGCATACTTTAAAGACTTCCATCCCTCGTTATCTGTTTGTACTAAAGTCGGTAAAATCTCTTCTACTTCCTGTGCAATAAATCCAATTTCTTCTTGACCTACTACTTTTGAGTTTCTTTCATTATCATTCCATTCATATTTAACTCCATTTAATGCCAACACCTTATCTAATGAATTTTCTAGCGGCCGAATATTTCGTTTTAAGCGTATATCTGATCCAGTAACAAAAGAAGTTGCGCGCATAGAACCTTCATTAAAAGCATCAACTTTATAACCCGGCCAAGCTCCAAAACCAATATTACCAGTATTAGTTATTACAAGTGCTGAAGCCTTTCCGGGTGTACCCATTTCCCAGTAATTTGAATCCTTCCAGTATCTCAGCTTACCTTCATTTGCAGCAGCAGTACCAAAATAAATTGATGAAGTATTTGAATAATATCCTCTAACTCTTATATCCCCTGCAATGCTAAGCCTTTCATTAACTACCGTAGGAGGTGCAGTTGCTACACCAAGACTAGTGCCAATATATCCATTTCCATTCACGTGAAGTTTGTATGCAGGGGCAGTTGTCCCAATCCCTACATTACCACCATTTATTATTGAAAGGTGAGCCCCTGAAGTAGCAACACCAATTCCAAAAACCCCATCGCGCATTTCAATATTAGCGTACTCTGTACCACCATTAGTAACATCCTCACGTAAAATTAAACCATAACCTGAACTGTTACTTTGCAATTCGATATAGTCGTCTCCAGCATCACTAGAAATAATGTCAAGTCCATTGCCATTAGCAATCGAGTGAAGTCCACTCAAAGCAATCGCTCCATTTACATCTAATTTTGAAACTGGGTTTGTTGTCCCAATACCAACATCCCCACCCGGTTCAATTATCATTCGATCTGTATTATTAGTTAAAAATCTCATATTTGTATTTTCTCGATTTAAAAGAATTGCTTCTTCAGCTGTTCCAACTCCAACTAAAAAACCATCACTAGTTGTTGTACCTGTACCATCTTGAGTGAACTGTAGATAGTTATCACTACCAGCCGGAGCTCTGTGCATGTGAAGTTCATAGTTAGGTGTGCTTGTTCCAATACCAACATTACCAACTGGAATAGTTACTCGATTATTTGTCGCATCTATCACTAGTTGAGTTCCATTCGACATCGCATCTATATCACCCATTTTAATTTGGGCATTTCCAGAATTATTTATACTTGATAATTCAAAAACTCTATCTCCACCATCATCTTGAATTAGAAAATAATTACCTGAAACAGAAGAAGATTTTTCAATATTAAGTTTAGCCGCTGGAGAAGTTGTTCCAACCCCTACAAGACCATCTGTTCCTAAATGAAAAAATTCAGCTTCAGTAAAAGCTAGCCCATCATCACTTAAGATAGAAAAATTCATACCTGCATCTGTAAACGCCTGAGCAAAAACTTTTCTTGTTGGAGGTCCGTTTGTATTTTCAAAAGTAATTCTGGGTGCTCCAGTATGAGATACAAGTATTCCATCTGTAGTATTTGGAATTAAGGCTGCATTCTGAGTTCCATCACTCATCATGATTTGACCATTAACTTCTAAGGTTGCATCAGGACTTGCCGTCCTTACTCCTAATCTATTATTACCATCATCCCAATGAAAATTAGTAGCATCAGAACCGAGAGAGCCCCCATTAGCGAATTGGATTGAACCATCTGCACCCGATGAGCCAGCTGCCCATCCTGTTGATACGTCCTTACAATTTGCACCGGCTTCATCACACACTTCAGAAATATGAACTTTACCAGTTGAAAAATCTCCACCAATAAGTGGATATGTTGTCGCAAAGTCAGATGCTTTGTTATCTATAATTAATCTATTTGAAAATGTTGTGGCTACAGCATCGTTTCCTGCAGATAAACCTAGGAAAACATTATTTATTCCTGTAGTTAAAAAACCACCTGAGTCTTTACCAATAAGTGTATTACCTGAACCTGTTGTTAGTGCGTCCCCAGCAGCATATCCAAGAGTAGCATTATTGGCAGCGGTTGTTGCAACAACACCTGAAGTGGCACCTACAAAGGCGTTATTTCCACCAGTAAATAATCCTGCAGCACCTCGAGCTGCCATATATCCAAGGCCAATATTTCCTGATCCAGAAATTGAATTTCTACCTGCTTGATCACCAAAGTATGCATTGATATTTCCGGTTGTATTATTTTCACCAGATTCATGTCCTACAAAAGTATTTTGTGCTCCTATTTCTGTCTGATAACCTGATCGATATCCAATAAATGTATTATCATCTCCAGATAATAAAGCATCTGCTCCAGCGCTAGCTCCAAAAAAGGCTCCTTGGGAACTTGCAGTCGCTGAGATACCAGCATCAGTTCCAACATATGTATTATAAGATTGATTTGTATTTCCGGCCCCGGCACTTTGACCTACAAAAACATTATTATTACCTGTTGTTGTTGCTCCTCCTGCGTAACGACCAATGAAAGTTGCACTTGCTCCAATTGTTAATGCATCACCTGCTCGATCACCAATAATTACATGACCGCCAGTGGTTACTAATTGCCCGGCTGCATTTCCAATATAAACTCCACCACTCCCTGTTGTAGTGGCTGCACCTGCATTTAAACCAATTAAAATATTATTATCCCCTGTTGTAACTCCTGCTCCTGCATTTTGTCCTGCAAGAAAATTGTCCAGCCCACCAGCAGCTAAACTTGCTCCTGCACCTGTTCCACCAAAGATAGATTTATCAGCATTTTCAGTAAACAATCCACCTGTTGCAGGTGCTTGCCATGTCGCATTTCCTGAAGCATCTGAAGTTAAGACTTTATTTGCAGCTTGATTACCGTCCGTATATTGAAACGTTCCTACTAAATCTAAAGTTGCATCTGGAGTTACTTGACCGATACCAATTTCACCACTTGGTTCAATTGTAAAAAATGTAGTTAAAGTTTGTCCATTCCCGTCAACACCCATTGAATTTCCTTCAACTCTATTGACTGTATAATTATAACCTCCACCTACTCCAATAACACCCGTAATACCTGCAAACCATCCTGGGGTTCCAGCTGTATTGGCAACTCCAGTTGTTTCTAGTGCTATACCAGCAGTTCCATCTGTTGTACCTCTAGAGATAAAAGTAGTTACTAATCCATTAGTTGCACTCGCCTGAGTAATGTTAATAGCAGGCCTTCCACCAGAAGTTGTAGAACCATGGGTAATTTCAAGTCCCTTCGTATAATATTGTTTGGCAACTTTTATTCCACCATCATTAATATCTAATGCAACTGAAGGTGTGTTTGTTTTAATACCAAGTCTATTATTAGTATCATCCCAATGAAAATTTGCATCATCACTTAAAAGATTTGTACCATCAGAAAATTGTACAGCACCACTTACACCATTTACTCCAGCATCTGCCATATCTACCCAAGAGGCACCATTATAAACCTGCATTTTATTTAATGACGTATTATAAACTTGAAGTCCTGTAGCAATAGTCCCTCCATTAATAGCATTTCTTTGAGCGGTAGTTACTCTTGGAGGTAAGAAACCTTTTGCAATTGAATTCATTTCTATAAGTGAACTTAAGTGAGCCTCACCCCCACCGGTCGTATCTTTAAACAAGGCTCCTTGAGCATTCATTCTCAAGGTTCCTTCAATTCCACCGTTGGTTTCATCAATTGTAATATTTAAAACTCCTGCAGAATGAGTCATTGTAGTTTCATTCTGAGAGCCACTTGAACTCTCTAACATTAGTGAGGCACCAATTTGAAGATTCGTTTCAAACATTGAATCCCCTGCTCCGGTAATATTAAATACTCCCGGCCCTTCAGTTGGACCTATACTTACTCTTCCAGTTGTATCGTTGTATCTAATAGTACTATCTTTCATTGATGTCGTTATATCATCCCAAAAAGGAATGTAGTGATCTGTCAGAGCTGCATAATTTATTGCATCAGCCGCCCCATCAAATTTTGCGTAATCAATATTTCCTAAAAGTCCCGCAGTTACTAAAGCAGTACTTGCCATTGGAATTTGAATTTGATTATTATCTGCTGCGGCCACTGCCCATGTTGGTACTAAAAACGCTGTCGTTGTAGTTGTACTTAAAGTTTGAGCTCC
>CAYGTU010000036.1:0-20200 GCA_964352945.1 uncultured Bacteriovoracaceae bacterium | reverse complement strand
GAGCATAAGAGTAGGTTATTATTGAAATTTGAATAATTTTAATAACTTACAAAGTGAAAAATTGGCATATTTCTTGATAGTCAAAGCCCAGGCCAGACGTATTTTGAAGGATTTTCTTCTTATTTCTTGCTGAAACAAAAACAAATTTTGGTGAATCATTCTTAATAAACAAAGACTTATCTGGATTTATATCTTTAATGTATTCTTCTGAGAAGTTTTCATAGCATATGACAATATTGGCTTTTTCTCTAATTGAATTTTTTAAATAAGAAAAATTAATATTATTTATTTCTAGATCAAACTCTTTTATTGAATCACTTACATCATATATATGTAGTTTATCTTTAATTAGAAGTTTCATTAATTTTATTAATTATATTTGTAGTAGATCTACCTTGAATAAAACTTAAAGATTTTACTTCTCCGCTATTGGCTAAAACAATATCCGATCCCACAATTTCTTCAGGCTTCCAATCTCCACCCTTAACTAAAACATTTGGCATTATTTTTTTTATTAGATTATAAGGTGTATCTTCAGTAAAAATTTCAACGAAATCTACGGACTTTAAATTCTGTAAAACGAATTTTCTATCTTCTTCATTGTTTATTGGTCTAGACTCGCCCTTTAATCTTTTTACAGAAGCATCAGAGTTTAGTCCCACTATAAGTAAGTCACCTTGTTGTCTGGCTTCATTTAAATAGTGAACATGACCACTATGAAGAATATCAAAGCATCCATTTGTGAAAACAATTTTTTTGTTTTTATTCGTTAATAGAAAATTATTAATATCTACCATTTGATTTAACTACTTTTGTTCCTGTTATTTTATCATGGTAGCCAAACATTAACGGTATGAACCCTAAGATAAAAGAAGATAAGCTGATTGCAGTTCTTCTAAGTGTTGTAAATATAGTTAACTTTGAATCAGATTGAATTGATAATCCGAAAATATTTTTTCCTACTGTAGATTGTGCTGTTCTGTCTAGAATCGTGAAATAAAAAAGGTAGAACATACAAAAAGAAGGGATTATTAAATCAAACATGTAATAACTTAATACGTTTGTAAAATTAGAATCAAACATTGAACCACTTGCTAAGTGAACAATAACAAATGTTACTGCTACTAAAGCCGTGATAAATGATAGATCAATCGTCCATGCAAAAAATCTAGCTGCAGGCTCTGCATCTACAAATGTTACAGTTTCTTTTTCAACGAAACTTGGTTGATCTAAATTTACTTCTGTTTCAGGTGAACTTGTATAAAAAGGTGCAAGATCTCCCCTATTAAATTTAGTATCAGGGATTTCTTTGTTTAATGTATTTAAATGGGCGTTATGAACAGGGTTAATGATTTCTTGAGCTTCTTCAATTTTATCGTTAAAACCAAGTCCATCAGTTAAAGGTTTCCAAACTTCGTTAGACTCAAAAAATTTGTCAATATCAACTTCACCAAGTGAATTTGAATTACGATTTGATTTTTCAATTGATCTTATTTCCATTTGTTTTCCTTTATTCCGGTTAAGAAAATAATCTCACAAAGGAGATGGTTATTCAATTAATGACCCGGAGCGTTTAAAGTCACTAAATATGAGAATTCAAAGAATTGATTGTATAACCAATAAGAAAAGGAACCGCCGTTCTGGCCCTCATGATTGGGATTTCAATATTTCTACACTGAGCTTGAGATTGTAAAAATATCTCCTCTTCATTACTAAATCCACCTTCAGGCCCAACGATTAGTAGTGTTTTACCTACAATATTTAATTCATTGTTTTGAAATTTGGGATCAGATGAAAAATAAATAATACTTTCGTAACTAGAAAATTCTATTTGTCCTAAAGATAACGGCTCTTGAATAAATTCTGGATAATAAAAATTATTTGATTGCTCTACAGCGCTTATAATTATTTTTTCAAATCGTTCATTATATTGATATTTAGACCAAGAATATTGCGTCGAAACTGGAATTATTTTATTCACTCCCATTTCAGAGCAAGATCTAATAATTTCTTCGAGTGCTTCTTTTTTAGGAATACCAAGGGCAAGATCAATATTAAATTTTTTACTTTGGTTGATTTCCTCTAATCGACTAAGGATTAAAGATTTTTTAGATATTGACTCGACTACTGTTTTTAAACCCTTACCTGGAGTTTTGGTTATAACCAAAATTTCATCATCTTTTTTAATTCTAAGAACATTTGTCAAATGATGAAATTTATCACCATCAACTAGAATTTTACTTGAATCAAAATCCCTTAAGTCTTGATTAAAAAACAACGCTCTCATTATACTCTCTTAAGAAGTACGGCTGACCAGTCTCCCTTAGATAGCCTCTTAATCTCGTTAAATCCTTTATAATAATCTACGATGTCAACTACCTGATGGTTTAAAAGACCCGAGATTATTAAAAATGTATTTTCCTTAGAAACATTTAAGAGAGTTTCATATTCAGCCTCGAGGACATTATTAAGAATATTAGCAAAAATTAATTCATAGTTTGAAAAGAGTCTGCTTTTATCAGATGATAAAAGCAGTCTAATTGAATCATCTTGAAAGTTATTTATATTAATATTCTGTATTGAGTTATCTAAAGCTTCTTGATCTATATCTAAAAGATCTATATTCGCTTTTTTAAATTTTAATAATGCTAATCCTAGTATCCCTGAGCCACATCCAAAATCTAAACAATTTTGGATATTTTCTAACTCAATTTCAAGCATTAACTTTAAACACAAATATGTTGTTTCATGAGAACCTGTTCCAAATCCCATTCCTGGATAAATATAAAGTTCGTTTGGTTTATCACTTTCTTTCTCCCAAGATGGCACAATCTTAAGTCTCTCAGATACATCTATTGTTTTAAAGTGCTTTCTCCACTCCGTATTCCAATCTTGAGTTTCATTTTTCTCAATATTTATAATGTTCTCTGATAAAGAAAATTCTTCTTTTAGACTAAGTAAAACCTTTTCTAAATCTTCAGGCTTTTCAAAGTATAATGTGTATTTTTTTGATTCATTAAAGAGTAAATCTTCTACTTCTTGGATAACTGCTTCAGGGACATCTCCTCCACTATAAGATCGCTCACCAAGAATTTCATCGACCCTAGCCTCATCAATATTAAACTCTTCAATTCCCTGACAGCCTAATTCAATTGCCTGATACTTTATTGATTCTATTAAATCTAGCTCGAAATCTTTAAGATCGATATCTACAGTGTGGTATGTGCTCATTTTATTCCTTTTGGTGCAAACTACACTTATTTTAATAAGTTGCATACCACCCTATAAATATTACAAGGCTCTAATTACACTTCAAGTCATTGAAATATTATGTTAACCTTCGATGAATTAGAGAGGTAAAAGTGTATATTATTGGGATAGCTGGTGGAAGTGGATCCGGCAAAACAACATTTGCAAATAAAGTATTAAAGTATGTAGATAAAAATGTAAGCATCCTTAGTATGGATTCATACTACCTAAGCGAAATTCCAAGTAATATATTTACCAAAAAACATAGACCTAATTTTGATCATCCCGAAGCTTTTGACTGGGAACTGCTTAATAGACATATAACTTCATTAAAGCGCGGTCAATCAATTGAAGTTCCAGTTTATGACTTTAAAACAAGCTCTCGTAAGAATGAAACAGAAACAATTAAGCCAAATGGTGTATTAATATTTGAAGGTATCTTCTCACTTTTTGATCAATCGATCAGAGAGCTTCTTGATTTAAAATGTTTTTTACATGTTGATGCTGATATTAGATTTACCAGAAGACTTCATAGAGATGTAAACGAACGAGCTAGGTCACTAGAGTCTGTAATAGAGCAATATTATGACACCGTAAGACCAATGTATCAAAAGTATCTTGATCCTCAAAAACAATATGCCGACTTTACCGTTGGAGAGGAAACAGATGTTGCGGCAAAAATCTTAGCTGCAAGAATTAAGGAATTATTAAATTCCAAGGCTCAAGTTGAGTGAGCTAAAAGTAATTCCTCTTGGTGGTGTAGCTGAAATTGGCTCTAACATGACTCTTTTTGCCAAAGGTAAGAAAGCAATAATTGTAGATTGTGGTATATTATTTCCTTATGAAAATTTCTTTAGCATAAATTATCTAATCCCAGACTTTTCTCTTTTAGATAAGTATGAAATTACTGAAATCATATTTACACATGGACATGAAGACCACATTGGTGCGGTTGCACATATAATAGAAAAACTTCCCCATGTAGTCATTAGAGCTACAAAATTTTGCTCAGAACTCATTAGAACTAAATTAGAGTATTTAAAAATTTCTCACCCTATTTCCGTGTTTGATACTAATTCAATACTAAAGTTTGATGATATGGAAATTCACCCTATCCATGTAAATCATTCAATTCCGGAAACTACGGGCATGCTTTTTAGAGACAAAGATAAGTCTTTGCTATTTATAAGTGATTTCAAAGTTGATCTAGATAGCCCTTATGAAAAACCCCTTGATATTGAAAAAATTAAAACGCTCCAAGAAAAAACAACAAAAAATATTCTAATGCTCGATTCAACAAATATTCTAAATGATGGAAAAACAACCGGCGAAAGGGAGCTAATTAGAAATATTGAATTAGAAATTTCTAAACTCAAAAACCGAGTTTATGTAACCCTATTTTCTTCAAATATTCATCGATTAATCACTATTTTTGAAGCTGCCAAAAAACATAAAAGAAAAATCGGTATATCAGGTAGAAGTATTCATAAGTATATTGAAGCAGCAATAAAAGCAGGCATTATAAACGAATCGGATTACAACCTACTCGATGAAGATCAAATTGATAAAAAAGACAAAAATGTATTAATAATAATATCTGGCTGTCAGGGTGACTTTAGAAGCTCTTTAAGAAGGCTCGCCGAAGGAAATCATTCAAAGCTTCTTCTTGAAAAAGATGATGCCGTTTTATTCTCTTCAAAAGTAATCCCTGGAAATGAAAAACAAGTCTATCAGATTTATAATAAGCTTATAGAAAAAGGGGTTCAAATAATTACCTCTAAGGATTCACTTATTCATGCCTCTGGCCACCCAGGTAAAAAAGATCTTGAATACTTAATTAGTAATATCAAATGTACTGATTATATACCTATTCATGGTGAATCTTATTTTCTAGAAAAACATATTGAGTTTATCAAATCGAGTTTCCCGGAGGTTTCAACATATTTTGTTCTTAATGGAAATGAAATCCTTATTAATAAAAAAGTAAAAATTAAAGACACTCAGATTAATATACCCAAAATTATACACAGTAATCTATTGGAGCTTGAAAGAACAAAAATCAGCGAAAGAAGAAAGATATCTGAGAATGGATTATGCCTAATTTCGATATCAGGTGACACTCCACTTTTTGAAATGAAAGGCTTGCCTACAGCTCTCGAATCTCATCTAGAAAAATTTAAAAAAATAATTTCCAATGAAATTAAAAAAATGAAGAAAGAAAAAAATAGAAATGAACAAATAAGAATATTGGCGAGAAGAAACTTCCAAAGCATATTAGGATATAAACCAATTACTATTGTTATTGACCATGATTAGTTTATTTAAAAAGAAAAAAATTGGAATGTGTAATATTTGTGAAAAAACATTCCCTGAAAATAAGCTTGAAGAAGTAAATGATCTCTGGCTCTGTTCAAAAGATTTAAAGATATATAATAAATCTAAGTGGGTTTTGTTTAAAAAAGCCACTTCTGACCCTGAAAACCCAGTCAATGGTATTGAATTATATGAACTTGCTCAAAAGCTTAAAGATTACTCAATACCAAGTTATATAAAATCTGAGTACCAAGAAGATATAGAATTTAAGAAGATCTTTACAACCATTTCTCTTTTCTGCAGAGATGAAGATTTAGAGAAAATAAATAAAAAACAACTAAACTAATTAACTCAAGCTCTCTCCTCTTTTTCCGATAAGTTAAAATTGGGAGTTTCGTGAAATATATTCTTTTTTCTTTTTTCATTTGTTTTTTATCTCAAGCTACAATTGTTGATCCGCTCCAATCTCAAGCCAGTACCACACTAGCTAAAGTTTTACCTGATAAAATTGTGTTTCTCGATTTACAGGGAAAAAAAACAAGAGAAGTGCTAGGAAATTTTTCCGATGTCGAGCATATAAAGCTTTCTCCTAATGGTGAAAATTATGTTCTCGTAAGAAATGCTGAAATTGAATTTTTTAATAAAAATCACACTTTGTATTTTAAAGATAAAACAACAAAGTTAAATAAAGTATCCAATATTTCATTTATAAACAACAAAACTCCCGTTATAGGTAGTTACTCTGGAATAATAGATATTTTCACAAAAGAAAATGGTTCATACAAAAAAATCGCACGTCAGTTCAGTGAACTACCTATTAAAAACATTATCGCTTCAAATAAAAGTCTTATTATTGAACATATGAGGATAAATTCTCATATTGGTTTTAATGCTAAAAAAACAATAGATGCAATTTATGAACTTCCAAGAGAAAATGTTAAGTATAGACCCATTGGGTTTGTTGTTAATGAAGCAGAAATTAATCATTCTGGATTTACCCTTGAAAAGCTGGGCTTTAGTACACAAAAGATTAATGAAATACCACAAACAAAAGAGCATTTAGATGGTTTCAATTCAAATCGTCTTGCTCCTAATCAAAGAGATTTGTTTTTCGTTGCCTTTGATGAAGAGTTTAAAACTATTGAGGCAAAGGGTGCGATCAATGACTACACTACTTCCAAAATAAATACAAAAAATAATCATTTTATTGTCGGTTTCAAGGAAGAAAATATAACCATGTTTATAAATACTGATTCTGGCATGGCCAATACTGTTTCGGGATATGGCGATATAATGGAATTTGATAACACAAATCAAAGAGTCTTTCTTTCAGAAGTAGATTCACCTTATATTAAGGTACTAGATTCTAATACAGGTGAACTGATTAAAGAGTTAAAGACGGATTTGAAAGGGATAAGAGCCTTAAAAGTTGTAGAAGATAAGCTTATTCTTTTTTCAGAGGATGGAGTAATTGAAAAAAGAAACCTTATAGATATTAATAAAACTTATAAGCAATATAGAACAACCATTCATTTACCAAAATCTAATGAGCTAAAGGTATTTGGTGATAGTTTTTTAATCTTTGATCGAAATGGCGAGAGAATCGTTTTTGATATTGAAAAAATAAGCCGGTGTATACCGCTTTTAAAATAAAAAAAAGCCCCTTAAAAGGGGCTTTTTTATTAAACTCTTGGTTGATTTTCTTTTTTATCTTTTCTTATATAAGTTGGAGTATCAAACTCATCTTCATCAAAGTTCATAAAACCAAGTTTTTCAGCAATACTTTGGGCTTTACTAGAATCATTGAACTCACTTTCTTTTGTGATGTAATTAGGTTCAAAAGATTTTGCTTGTTCATAGTTACTAGCTGCTTCTTTAATTGTTTGAGCTAGACTTTGTTTCTCTTGAATTTCTTCCTTATAAACTGGAGTCTGTACTTCAAATTCTTTAGCTGGTTCAAATGAAACCTCTGGTTCAACCATTGGTTCTCTTACTTCTTGAACTTGAACAACTGGAGCAACGTATTGTGGTACAGAAATAGCTGGTTGTTGAGTCACACCAACAATTTCATGTGCTTTATCACCAAGCCCTGTAGCAATAACTGTTACCTTAATTTGCTCACCAAGCTCATCATCAATTACTGTTCCAAAAATAATTTCTGCATCTTCATCAGCTGCTTCCATGATTAATGTAACTGCTTCATTTGTTTCATGAGTAGTAAGTGTACTTGAACCAGTAATATTAATTATGATTCCAGTTGCCCCATCAATTGTTATATCTTCTAATAATGGCGAACTAATTGCTTGAGTAGCAGCCTTGATAGCTCTATCTGGTCCAGAACAAATTCCAGAACCCATTAAAGCTAGACCTTTGTTGGCCATTACAGTGCTTACATCAGCAAAGTCAGCATTAATCAAACCTGTATTATTAATTAAATCAGAGATACCTTGAACAGCATTTAATAATACTTCATCAGCGTGCTTAAAAGAATCAACGAGAGATAAATTTTAGCCTGCTATATATATAAGTCTCTGATTGGGAATTGTAATAAGTGAATCATCACACCCTTCTAACTGCGAAATCCCAGCTAAGGCTTGCTTCATTCTTTTTCTACCTTCAAACATAAAAGGTTTTGTGACAACACCAACTGTTAGACAACCTAGCTCTTTTGCAAGTTTTGCAATTACCGGTGCTGCTCCAGTTCCTGTACCACCACCCATTCCGGCAGTAACAAAAACCATATCTGCTCCATCAATTACATCACTAATTTTATCGTAATCATCAAGAGCTGCCTTCTTCCCAACTTCTGGGTTTGCTCCAGCTCCCAATCCTTTAGTAAGATCAGTTCCTAATTGAATTTTAGTTGGCGCTAAGTTTGCGTGTAAAGCTTGTACGTCTGTATTTGCTACAACATACTCAACACCTTCAAGCCCACCTTTAATCATTGTGTTTACGGCATTACAACCACCGCCACCTACTCCAAAAACTATAATTCTTGCTGCACCTTTATTTTTTGTTTTTTCTATATCAAACATATATTCCTCCGTTTCTTATTAAAAAATATCTTTAAATACGTTCTTCAGTGACGAGCTAAAGCGGTCAATAATGTCTGACCTAACAAAATTTTCGTCTTGAAAATTGTATTCATTAAAATTACCTGCTTCAAAACTTTCAAGTAACAAACCTAATACTGTAGAAAATTTTGGATTTTGCATTACACTTGTCATTCCTCCAAATGCAGTTGGGTATCCTATCTTAGTTGGTTTTTCTAAAATATACTCTGCTAACTCTGGAAGGCCTTTTATTAAAGCTCCACCACCAGTTAAAACAAATCCACCTGTTATTTCATTGTCTAATCTTTTCTCTTTTATAATTTTTTGAATGATTCCAAATAATTCTTCTGCTCTTGCTCCAAGAACTTTAGCAATATAACTTAGTTGCACTTCTCTGGGTTTCATTCCAGATAATCCTTGAACAGTAACATGTGACGATTGATTTAATTTTTCAGCGAGAACAGAACCATGGTGAGTTTTAATTCTCTCTGCTTCGTTGTGAGGAATTTTTAAAGCTACTGCTAAATCATTTGTAAAATGATTTCCCCCTACTGGAATAATTTGTGAATGAATTAAAGAACCATCTTTCCAAACAGCTAAATCTGTAGTCCCACCACCAATGTCTACCAGCACTACACCTAATTCTTTTTCTTCAATTGAAAGAACTGATCTTGAAGAAGCTATTGGTTGTAATATTATATTACTTGCTTCAATTCCAGAATACTGAACACACTTAATTAGATTTTGTATTAATGGTGTTAGCCCAGTAACTATATGAACATGAGCCTCTAATCTTACCCCACACATACCTACTGGATCTTTAATTCCATTTGAATTATCTATTCTAAATTCTTGTGGGATCACATGAAGTACTTCTCTGTCAGATGGGATAACAACTGCTTTAGCTGCTTCTATAACTCTATTAACATCATCTTGAGTTACTTCTTTTCCTTTGATAGGAACTACTCCTGATGAATTAAAACAATAAATATGATTACCTGCTATGCCTATCGCTGCAGAATCAATTGAATCTATACCGGCCATAAGCTTAGCTTCTTCAAAAGATCCTCTAATAGATTTAACTGTTTTATCTATATTAACTACTGAACCTTTTTTAAGGCCGTAACTAGGATGTGAACCAACACCAATTATTTCAATGTTGCCATTTACTTTTTCGCCAATGATCGAACATACTTTTGTTGTTCCAATATCAAGTGCTACTACAAGATTTTTTTTCATGAGATTCCCTTCTCTAAATTCTTCTACTTATAAGAATTGCCGGATTCATTCCGTCAGTTTAATGGGTAAACTATTCCCACTTTATTAAATTTTAAATTCTGCTAGTGAACTTGACAACTACTTTTTTTGGATTTGTTAGATTGATTATGGCAGGTACTTTCTTTTGCTCCCCCATATAACTGATTATCTTGGTCAGTTTTTGTACTTTTTCTTCCCATTCCATCTTTCCGAGAAAAACGCTAGAAGGGTGACCTTTTATTGATAAAATAAATGTTAAGTCTTTATTATCGCTATAAATTATTTCTGAAATTTGATTTCTAAAGCTTACATCCATATCTTTAACAAGATTTGTTATCTTTAACTGTGTTTCTTTTTTTAAATCACCAACAGGCAAGGCTAAATTTGGTAACAGATAAGATAATTTTTTTTCAGATTTCAATAAAACTTCATATGTTGGATCAAAAAGTTCTCCGTTATCCACTAAAATTGCACTGTAATAATCAAAACCATTTTTCTTATAGATTTGCACACGAAGCAATGGTGAAGGGCAGTCGAACGAAAATTTTATAAATTTTTTAATTGGATCATAGTCAATACTATACTTTGATAAAAAGTGTTTTTCGACAACACGCTCTTTTATAATTTTTTCTTTAACATCTTTTAAAGAAAACTTTTTTTCAAATTCTTTTACTAATCCAATTGTTAGTTTTCCAACAACCTTAGAAGGGCATTTACCAAAAAAAGTTCGATACTTCACTTTCGCTGTTTCAATGCTAGAAACACTTGAAAATGAATTAAAACTTAAAAAAATTGAAAAAAGAACAATATATTTCATTACTTAAATTTTATTAGATTTTTACTTCTAATTCAAATTCTTGGTTAAAATTTAATGAGGTGTAGGCAACTATAATTTGTTTAAGCTTTAAAAACTGCTCAAAATCTGCATTATTATAGTTTTCAAAAAAATTCGCGTGTTTTTGGCTGATTCTAATACCCGAACAATCTAGGCCCTTAAGGCCGCTAGCTTCTATTAAGAGGCCAGCTGATAGACTTGGAGTAGGGTTTTTAAAAACGCAACCACAGGTTTTTTCAGATAATGGTTGAGAGTCATTTCTAGCCTTTAAGTAATCTCTAATTTTACCTGAAATTCCTTCCTGAACACCATTATGAGTAATACTTACAGATATTATTGTATCAGAACTATCCAAAACATTGCATTTCCGATAGCTGAAAGAATTTTTACTTACATTAATTTCTTTAATTTCACCCATTTTATCTACAACTTTGAAGTTTTTTATAAGATCTCCTATTTCGCCAAATCTTGTACCTGCATTCATAGCTACAGCACCACCTAATGTAGCGGGTATTCCAGTGAAGACTTCCCAACCAGATAAATTATTTTTGATAGCATGAGACGTTAAAAGATTTAATGAAAGAGAAGAGGGCAGATTGTAAGTTTCTTTTACCTTTTTAAACTCAGTACTATCAAAAGGTAAGTCTAACTTTAAATACAGTGTATCAAAATGAACGAGAAGTTGATTTGCCCCCATGCCAAGCATAGATAATTTTATTTCTTTATCAGATAAATATTTCTTAAATTTAACAAGTGAATCAATTGACCGAATTATGACAAGATTACCAATACAATTAATTTTAATCGTGGAATATTTTCCAAGATTTTCATTAAGTTTAAATTCGATAGATTTGTCATTTGAGAATAAACTTTCTAGTTTTTCAAACATAAATCCCTAATCCATTTACTGATACTTCCTGCGCCCAAGCAAGCAATTATTCTTTTTGTATCTTCATCTTTGATTATATCACAAAGATTTTTATCACTTAGATAAATTGCTTTTTTACCAATTTTTTCAACAATATCAAATGCTGAGTAACCCTCTATTACTTCTTCACCTGCAGAATATACATCAAGCACATAAACTTTATCAGCAAACTCAAATGCATTATGCATTTGATCCCACGAATCCTTTGTTCTAGAATATCTATGGGGCTGAAAAACACATTCAATATGATATTCTTGATAAGAGCTCTTTAGTGATTTTAATGTATGGTAGATCTCCGTTGTATGATGAGCATAATCATCATATATAATTGTTTTATCTGTTTCTTGCAATTTATCCAATCTTCTTTTAGCACCCTTAAAATCCAAAAGACTTTTTTTGATTTCTTCAAAATCTAAGCCAATAAAATGAGACATAGCAATGGCACCCAAAGTGTTTAAAAGATTATGAAAGCCAAACCCATATATTTTAAAATCTTTAAATGTAATTGATTTGTGAACTAACGAAAAACATATATGACCTTTTTCTAGCTTAATATCTTTTGCATAATAGTCAGCATTCTGATTAAGACCTATTGTTAAATAAGGTTTTGTTACCTCTGGAAGTATTTTATTAATTTCACTATCTTCAATATTTAATATATTTATTCCATCCTCTGGAATCATATTGATAAATTTAATGAATGCAGCTTTTACATTTTTAAGGTTTTTATAGAAATCTAAATGATCATTATCAATGTTGGTTATAATATTTGAATAGGGATTGAGCAAATGGAATGTACCATCTGACTCATCAGCTTCTACAACCAAATACTCACCTTCATTAAGTTTAGCATGAGACTTAAAATTATTTACAATTCCGCCAATGATATAACTAGGCTTTTGATGGCATCCCTCAAGAATGGTAGCAAAAACGGATGATGTTGTAGTTTTGCCATGAGAGCCAGCAATGGCCACCGATTTTTTTAATTTCATCAATATGGCCAGAAGTTCTGCTCGTCTTAATATAGGAAGATTTAATTTAATAGCCTTTTCAAGCTCGGGATTATTTTTTTTTATTGCTGTACTATAGATTATAATGTCTGCACCATTTATATTATCTGATTCGTGCTTAAAAAATATTTTAGCACCCAAAGATTCTAATTCATCTGTTATATACGATTTACCGGGATCCGAACCAGTTACAACATTACCAAGTCCTAGCATTATTTTTGCTAAGCCGCTCATGCCTATTCCGCCTATTCCAATAAAATGTAGTTTTTTATTCTCTAAATACATAGGAAAGAATCTCTTCTTTAATTTTATCTGCAGAATCGTTTTCAATTAAAGACATTGAATTGGGATGATCTTTAAGTTTAACAATAGCTTTTAAAAGTTCTTCTGCTAGTTCAGCGTAAGGTTTTTTAGGGTCTAGAATTTCAACCACACACTCTGAGTTTTTTTTCATTTCTATTGCATTGTAATATTGGTGATTATCTGTTGCTTGAGGGTAGGGTATTAAAATGCAGTTACTATTTAGCATTTGTAACTCTGATACTGTGGAAGCACCTGCTCTACTTATAATTATATCTGCCTGCTGATAATAGTCATAAATATTATCAATAAATTCAAAATGTTCATATTCGATATCTTTATTTATAAAATTTATAGGAGAACTTTCTTTTCCACCTTGATGTATAAATTTTACTTTACCTATATCTAATTTATTTACAACGATGGTTAAAGCATCATTTATCTGTTGAGCACCAAGACTTCCACCAAAAACTAAAATTGTTTTTATATCACTCTTTCTTTTTTCAATTTTAAAACTTCTTATGGGATTTCCCAAAACAACACTTTTTCTTTTAAAGTTTTCAAGACCTTTTGTATTTTCAAAATTAAGAAATATTAAATCTGCTATATTTGCTAATATTTTATTTGTCACTCCGGCACAAGCGTTTTGCTCTAAAATAAAACAAGGCACTCCTGTTAATTTTGCAGCTAAAAGTGATGGACCGCAAACATAACCACCGCAGCCAATAACTGCATTTGGCCTGATTAACAAGAAATTAAAAAAACACTTTAGAAATGCTAATGTATTCATAAAAACACTAATTAATTGTTTCCAAGGATTTTTATATCTAAGTGGCCATGAATTTAAATGCCATACATTCTCTTCTTTCAAAAATAGCTTAAAATTGAGAAATCTTTTTCCAGAAATATAAGAAACATAAAAATCAGATTTTGAAAAAGACTCACCCAAGGATAAAGCAGCATTTATATGCCCTCCAGTTCCACCTGCAACAATGAAGACCTTGCCTTTCATTTAATTTCCTATTTTCTAAAATTAAAGTTACTTTGAAATTGAGATGAACCACTAACATGATCTTCATTTTCTAATCTAAGAGCACAAAAAATCATACCTATCGCACAAATATTTGCAATTAAGCTTGAGCCACCATAACTAATAAACGGAAGATTTAAACCTTTTGTTGGTAGCAACCCTAGAACTACTCCCATATTTAAAAATGCTTGAAGACCAACAAGAAATGCTACAGAGCTAACAAAAATCTTCACTCTTCTTTTTTCAGCTCTTACAGCTAACTTAAAACCAAAATAAACTAGCCCCAAATATAAAAATATCGTTGTTAATACTCCTATAAATCCAAGTTCTTCTCCAACAACGCTAAATATAAAATCGTTATGAGCTTCTGGTAAATAGAAAAGTTTTTCATTACTATTACCAATCCCTTGTCCAAATATAGATCCATGTGCAAATGCTAAAAATGATTGAATAATTTGAAAACCTGTATTTTTAGGATCTGCCCAAGGATCTAAAAAACTTAATAATCTTTTTACTCTATAGGGTGCAGCTATTAATATTAGTGCAGAAAAAATGAAGCCTAAAATAGCAGATGAATAAAAATATTTTCTCGGAAAAGAGCTTAAAAAGCATACGAATACCATACAAATTGCACAGATAGAGAACGTTCCAAAGTCTGGTTGTAATATAAGCGCTAGAAGTGGTGAAAGTAAAATAAGTCCTTTCTTAATTCTATCTTCAGTCATGTAACTTTGAAATTCATCAAAATATCTGATAGACGCTAACAAAATCGAATATTTTACAAACTCCCCTGGTTGAATTCTAAATAAACCTAAATTTAGCCAACGATAGGAGCCTTTAACATTAACCCCTACATACTTAATCATTACGAGAAAGCAAAGAGATGTAATAATTATGTGAATTGTGTAAGCATTTTTATACCAAAAATCAAACTTTGATTTTGATAAAAGGGCAGCAATAACTCCACCAACAAAAATAAATAAAAGCTGCCTTAATAAAAAGAAAGCTGAGTTGTCATAGATTTCCTTGGCGTAAATATAGCTCGATGAGTAAACCATCAAAATACCAAAGCTCACAAGTAAAACAATGTTTAACCTAAAATGCCTTGCAGTACGCTCAATAACCAACTCTTCCATACTATTATGTTATAGATTCCACGTGTTTACGGCAACAAAAAGCCTCCAAAATTGGAGGCTTTTTACGTTATATATTTTTTTAATACTAGAGTTGAAAGATCAGCTTTTTAAAGTAATTACCTTTTTCTTCAAAATCTCTAAAAACATCGGTACTGTCATTTCCTGGACAAAGAAGGATCGTATCACCGGTTCTAGATTTCTGATAAGCAATTAAAACTGATTCGTCAAAAGAGCCCACTAAAAAAGTTTGAGTTGCATGACCAATTGATCTGTTCATATTTTCTTTTGATTCACCAACAAGAACCATTAAACGAGCTTTTTCTTTTAAAATATCGTGGTATGGCTCAAATTCTTGTTCAGTATCTTTTCCACCAGCAATTAAGATAACTGGTTTTTTAAATGCATCTAGTGATTGTTTTAACTGAGACATTTTTTCACTTTTTGAATCGTTATAAAATGTTACGCCATTTTTTTCAATAACAAATTCAAGTCTATGTGGAATACCAGGAAATCTTTCAATACATTTTTGAATTGAAGCATCTGATACGTTTAATGCCTTACATGCTGTAATTGCACCAAGTAAATTCTCTCTATTATTTATTCCAACAATTCTCATTTTGTTTACTTTAAATTCTGAGTGATAATTTACATTCGAATGAATTCTTTTATCGTGAAAGTGTGTACCCTGTACCTCATGAATAACTCCCATTTTTACAAATGATTTTCGTGAGTACCAGTAAGTTGTTCCTTCACATGAACGTAAAATAGAATTACTAGAAAGTTTATCAAAGTTAACAATTAAGAATTGTTCTGGCTTGATACTTTTAGCAACTTTCAATGCACATTCCATATAATCAGTGATTGTTTGGAAGTTTTTATGGGCACTTCTTTCGTCTAGGTTAGGGAAAACGGCCATAACGGGCTCGAACTTATCAACACTTTGAAGTTGAATTGCACTTGCCTCAATAACAACATAATCCAATTCATCTTTTTGAGGATCAGTAATAAAATTAATAAATGGCTCTTCACTTGTTCCACCAACGAAAACTTTCTTTCCATCAGTTCTTAAGCAAAAACCAATCATGTTTGCAATTGTAGTTCTACCATAAGAACCACATACAGCGATTATTGGCTTATCACAAATTCGATAAGCAAAACCAAATTCACTATAAACTTCTTTTCCATATTCACGAGCAACTTTTAATTGAGGTAAATTATAATCAACAGAAGGTGAATATATAATTAAATCAGCTTCCAAGAAGTCTTCATTTTTATGTTCACCTAGAGTCATTGATGGAACAGGACTTATTCTTTTTAATCTTTTAACTTGTTTATTTAAATCAAAGATAGGTTTAATATCTGTAACTTTTATATCACAATCATATTTATTAAAGAGATGAATTAGAGAAAATCCAGTTTTACCAAGCCCAACAATTAAAATTTTCTTGCGTTTGTATTTATCGATATTCACGAATACTCCTATCTAATTTTCAATGTAGCTATCGCAAAAATAGCTAAAAGTATACTTATGATCCAAAATCTTACTATAACCTTGGGCTCCTCCCAACCTTTTAATTCAAAGTGATGGTGAATAGGGGCCATTTTAAAAATTCTTTTACCAGTAAGCTTAAAAGATGCGACTTGTAATATAACAGAAAGTGCTTCCATAACAAATACGCCACCTATTATAACGAACAAAAATTCAGACTTAGTTAGCACTGCAACAATGCCCAAAACTCCACCCAGAGAAAGAGAGCCTACATCGCCCATAAAAACTTGTGCAGGGTAGGTATTATACCAAAGAAAGCCAACACTAGCGCCAATTATTGCTGCGCAATATACTACCATTTCACCGGCAGATCCAATATGCGGAATTAATAAATACTTTGCAATTTCAGCGTGTCCCGTAACATAAGAAAGTAGGCCCAGAGTAGCGGCACTAGTAATTACCGGTCCAACCGCTAATCCATCAAGGCCATCAGTTAAATTCACAGCGTTTGATGAGCCAACAATTACTATAGAACTAAAAGCAATATAAAAAATTCCTAAATCTGCAATCGGCCCTTTATAAAAGGGTATGTAAAGTTTTGTATCAATAACATTGAATCTTATAAGTAAGTAACTTGCGATAAGTGCCGTTACAAATTGCCATAATAGTTTAGCCTTTGCTGAAACACCTTTAGAATTCTTTTTTAAAACTTTTAAATAATCGTCTATGCCACCCAAAAAGAAATAAGAAATCATTACAAATAGGGTTATTAAAACTGGCTTTGAATAAAAATTTCCACAAAAAAGTATAGCAAGTGAGGCGCTTCCTATAATAAAAACACCACCCATTGTAGGAGTACCTGCTTTCTTCTTATGACTCTGCGGGCCATCATCTCTAATTGATTGTCCGAATTGCTTTACCTTTAAAAATCTAATGAAGTATTTTCCCCAAAGAATAGAAACAACCGTAGCAATTATAAAGGCTGCGAGTGAACGAAAAGTTATGTAACGAAAAACATTTAGAATACTGTATTCAGCACTTAGCGGATACAGAAAGTGGTATAACATCAAAATTCCTTTTTTTGTTTAGTAAGTTATACCTAGGATTCGCTCTAGTTGTAAAGATCGAGATGCCTTAATGAAGATAAGTTTGAAGTTTTTAAAATTGGGCTTGGGATAGTCATTAATAAAAGCATCAACCGTTTCGTAATGACCATGAGTATCTGTAAAATACCTTGAATATCTTCCAATAAAAATACTGTTATTATCCGTTAACATTGAAGAAAGTTCTCTGTGTGCTGAGCCAGTATAATTTCCTAGCTCATTCATATCTCCGACAATAAATAGTATATCTTCATCCCTTAAATTGTGCTTTTGGGCATAGTCTTTAAATGCAGCTATGGAATGCTTCATAGAGCTAGGATTAGCATTATAAGCATCTAGAAAGAATTTGGTGTCAAACATTTCAACCCATTCAGAGCGTAGTAGTGAAGGCTTGAATGTAGAAATTCCTTCAGAAAAATCAGAAAACTCCAATCCTGAAATTTCTTTTGCTACAATTGCAGAAAGAGCTAAATTAATGAAATTAAATTGGCCCATGATATTAGGGTTTTTTATTTCCACCAAATCATTAATCTTGATTCCATTATCCATTTCAAAAAACCTCAACTGGGCTTCTTCAGAAAAACCATAAGTAATAATTTTATCAGTAACTTCTAAGGTATTTAAAAATTCGTCATCATAGTTAAGAAAGAACTTCTTACCACTTTCTTTTATCCATGAATACGTACTCGACTCTTCAATAAAAACACCTTCTACTGCATTTTCAAAAAATTCTAAGTGAGTTTCACCAATATTTGTAACTATAGAAAAATCAGGCTCACTTATTTTAATTAAGGCATTTATTTCACCGGGAGAATTGCTACCAAACTCTAAAACTAGAAACTTAGACTCTGGTAAAAGATTAAAAATTGTATAAGGCACTCCTAGGTGGTTATTGTAATTTTTTTGAGTAGAAATTACTTCATTTGGAAATTTTGAATTTAACAGATGTGTAAGCATTTCTTTTGTTGTTGTCTTGCCGTTAGACCCAGAAATAGAAACAACTACGCCATTATTTTTTTTAAATTCCTTAACCTGAAGATTGGCTAATTCTTGAATGAATTTAATGCAGCTTTTTACCGCTACAAAATTTGTCTTAAAGCTGGATCTTAAATTATTTATTTTAAGTTCATTTGAATGATTTTTTTCATAAATTATAATAGGACAATTTTTATCCTTTAGAACTGAGAGGTGATCAACAGCATTGAACTTATCACCCGTAATAGCTATAAAAATTGATCCAGATGTAAAAGTTCTTGTATCTGTACAAACGTTATATAAACCCTCTTCAATATCAATCGAAGATTTTATAAATTGTTTTGTATAATCTATTAAGCGCGAATTTATCATATGTAATTTTTCACTTCTTCAATATCAGAATAAAACTCTTTAGATCCATTAATATCGATATAATCCTCATGACCCTTTCCAGCTAATATAATCACGGCATTTTTAAATTTCTTTAAAGCATACTTAATTGCTAATTTTCGATCCAGTTCGACATGATAATTACTATTAACGAGGCCAAGTCTTATTTGCTCCAAAATTTCATTTGGATTTTCAAATCGAGGATTATCACTTGTGATTATAACAAAATTTGAAAAATTTGAAGCAATTTCCCCCATTATTTTTCTTTTTGATTGGTCACGATTTCCACCACAACCAAAAAGAGTAATTATCTCTTTATTCGGATAGACTTCTTTAACTGATGAAATAATATTTTCCAGCGCAGCAGGAGTATGTGCAAAATCTATTATTACCTTATTTGTTTTAACATCAAAAACGTTAAATCGACCTGGTACAGGTAATATCTTTAGATCATCTATATTTTCAATATTTATTTCTGATAGCATGGATTTGAGCAAGCTTAGGTTTTTCTTATTAAACCCTATGTTGAAAAATTCATTTTTACTTTCGGTGCAAGGGACCCGCTTTAGATTGTCATGTTCAAGCTCTAAAAGTGATTTTTCATTTTCAAGAATTATTACTTTTGCATTGGGCTTAAGTAATTCAAAACATTTCTTCTTAGCATCAAAATAATTTGCAAAAGTTCCATGATAATCAAGATGATCATGTGAAATATTAGTCCAAACTATCGAATCAAAATTAATACTTATAAATCGTCCTTGGTCTAAACCATGACTGCTCAATTCCATAACTAAAACTTTATATTCATCTCTGTGTCTATAAATAATTTTCCTAAGATCAATTAAAGATGGTGACGTTAATTGAAAATCATAAATCACTTTTCCATTTAGCCAAATCCCCAAAGTTCCTATTAGTAGATTCGGTATCTCTTTTGTATTCAATACTTGTGAAGCCAAATGGGTAACAGTTGTTTTTCCATTTGTACCTGTTACTCCAAGATACTTTCTATCTGGAACAGGAAATAAAAGATCTAATATTTGCGGTTGAAATAAATACCAATTTTTTTCATCTATATAAATTGCATTTTCAATTTTATATTCAAGTTTCTTATTCAAAACAATTATCGAGTATT
>CAYGTU010000035.1:0-20301 GCA_964352945.1 uncultured Bacteriovoracaceae bacterium | reverse complement strand
CTTCACTTTTAACTACAGCTTTTGTAACAGCAGCTTTCTTCGCTACTTTTTTCTTTGTAGTTTTCTTTGCTACTTTTTTCTTTGTAGTTTTCTTTGCAGCTTTTTTAGCAACTTTCTTTTTAGTTACTTTCTTAGTTGTTTTTTTTGCAATTTTCTTAGACTTCTTTTTAGTTGTCTTTGCAGCTTTCTTTTTTGCCACAGAGCATTCCTTGTTAGAGGTTTATATTTAAAAATTTAGTAATAGATTAGTAGTTTATATCCTTCAAATCAACCCCGGCATCTTGAGTATTGATAGAATTTAACTGAGTTTGACCAATTTGCTCTTCTTCGTCTGGAACATCAAGTCCTTCTGAAAAAATAGGCATTGGAGCGTTACCTTCTAGGTATGTAGCGTCACCACCAGCAACAGATTTAAGTGTATAAATTTTGTGGAGTAAAAGTTTCTTCGACCTGATTCTTGTGCTTCAGGTAAAAAAGGATTAACAACAAATGCTTCATTGTCACTCCCTGTCATAACACCCGGTGCATAAGCAGTCAGTAAATTTACCCCAGTTAAACCATTAGTAGGCATTCTAAAAGTTGATCTATGATATTCAACAACTTTGGCATCGCCACTAATTCCAGTCCAGCGGTCTCTCAGGGAACTTAAAAAACTTTTAGGACAATTATCTCCACTTGAGCCACCATTAAAATAAGCTTTATAAGCACCGGCCATTGAAGCACATGTTGCATTTTTTGCTGGAGCTCCTTGACCTCTGTCATCACTAATAATATCTGAAGATTTATAATAGAGAGAGTTAACGTTTGTATTTTGATCACGCATTCTTTGCGCTACTGACCACATGGCTGTTTCATAGGTCTCAACAGCTTGATCTTGTTTATTAATATAGTCATTAATTTCTTGTTCTAATTGTCCCGCATTTTGATAAAGAAAAATTGCTTCAGGATTATAAAGTGGAGCATAAATTCTCATCGTGTAATTGTTATTAGCATCGACAACATCAGAAATAGTTCCAAATGAATCAAGCTTCAAACCTTTTGCAACTTGCATCGGAACAGGTACTAAGTAATTATCAACATCAAATTTTGTAGGAGCGCGTACATTATGAATGGCTTCCGTTATAGAGTCAGGTGTAATTACTCCACCATTTGTTGCCATGTCCAGATTATTTTTAAGCGCCTTAAGCATATCCTTGTCATACAAACCAATTTTTAAACCTTGAGCAGTGGGATTAGGAGCGGTTGTATTGATAATATAAAGCTTATCACCCGCAGTGTGATTCCCCATATTGATATTTAATGTGTCATAGATCATATTTGGAAGAGCAAATTTTACGACACTGTCTGTTGCCCATCCTCCAATATTTTCATCAGGCTGTTGTATCCAAAATGTAGGTTCAAGCGGAATGGCATCACCCGGTTTATAGCGACCATTTGGTGTAATTCCAATTCCTAAAATATGTGATGCCGATTTAACAGCAGCGTTTGATCGAGAAACAATAGAAGTATTTTCAGCATTATTCTTAAAAGTTTTTGGGCCAATTCTTCCACCGAATGGTTTTGCCGCAGAATAAGCAGTTAGTTTTGTATAACCTCTAAAGGGATTAAAAAGACCAATGAAATTAGCTTCACCTTTGACGGCATAATAAGTGAGAACATTTTGATTTTTTACAAATCCATAGGGATAACCAGGAATAGGTAATCCCACTTTAGTTACCATACATTCACCTTGAACAACGGTCCCGTCACTAGTCTGACCATCTTTTGAAGTGAATACGGAGTAGAAATTGACGAGATTTAATGTATGCAGTTGAAGATCTAAATAATATTTTTCCCGTTTACCTTGAGGAATTAATAAATTACTGATGGCAAAATTATTTCCATCTTCAAAAGGAGTAGGTGTAAGTTCAGTTAAAACAAAACTTCCTTTTAATTCATCATCATCTTCATTTCCAAGATTTCTAAAGGCAGAATAAAAAGCTTTTACTGTTCTTTCAAAATGAGGATAAGCAAAACTTGTGAGTTGAGAAATTTGCACACCACACTGAAGTCCTTGAGAAGATCCTGGATTATTACAAACACCTTTATTAAATCCAATTGAATCAATTGAAACAGTGTTAACCATATTTTCTAAATTTCTGATTCTAAAAGCGAGCTCTACAGCAGCGGGGTAAGCCCCAACTCTATTGTTGGCAATTTTAGGTGCAATTTTTTGCATAGCTTGAGACATAGGATCGGGAACACCATAAGCCCAAAGGGCTGCGGTATAAAAATTTATTTGCGATCGACGGGAGCAGTCTTCTGCTTTTTTCTTAACGATTTCATCTACAAAGTGAGTAGAGGATTCATCAATCCCTGGTAGAGCTGTGTTAGTAAACCGAGGAAGACCTGGAATTTCATAACGACGACAAATATCAACAGTGTCAGCAAAATGAATACACACACTTGGAAAATTATATTTATCAATAGCAGAATTATTTCCTGGAGCTTGCTCCATAGTAAAATTCACAGATTCAGCAGCTCTGCTAGGATCAGCAACGTCTTTAATAGAAAGATTTCCTAGTACATAATATTTAAAAAGCCATTCTTTATAAACGTTTCGCATTTCCCAATTAAGATAACCAATATTGGAGAGTTGTCTGGCCTGAACAGCAGCTCCAGAAAAGGCAGCAGCATCAACAGCGTTTTGTAGATTTATTTTTGCTTTTACGTAGAGACCAACATTAATAATAAAGGCAATCATCGTGATTAAAACCACCATGATAACAGCAAAGAAAATGCTCATTTGCCCGCTATCACTTTGCCTTGAATACTTGATTATATTTGTTGAGCTTATATTTTTTTCCTGGTGCAACTTGTTACTAGGGGCAAAATAGCTGGTCCTACGCCCCTATAAGCCCCTAATTTATTATTAATGCAGTCAGATTAATTTTGGTACGACTTTTGTAATTAGTAAAGGTATCCAGCAGTTTTTCGCGCTGCTGGGAGCTGTACGTAAATTGTAGCGGGAGACCTTCTTAAATTCTTTTTTTTCTTTTTTTTCCGTCCCTGGGCCATGTGGATGGCCCGGAGGCCTCCCACTAGATTACAGTAGTGGGTTTGGTGATTTTTTTCTTAGCTATTTGGCTATATCTTTCTTTGAGAAATTTTTTAATTCTCCTAAATCCAAACAAATTTTTTCTTTTATCTCCATCACAAAATGCATTCTCATGATTTAGTGAAGTAATTTCAAACTTAAGGTCATCAAGTGTTAGGTGAGGATCTTTTTTGAGAAGTTCTTCATGAATCTGTTGAAGATATACAGTATCTGACTGTGGAGCATCTTTAGCTGCTTGAATTACAGAAAGTGCTTTAAAATAATTTTTCATTTTTACTTTGTTGACCTTATTCACAGCAAACAGAGTAACAGCACTTGGAGCAGCTCCAAGTAAACCAAATTCAAGACCAATAATTACACCAGCAGGTCCAACCATGATAACTCCCATTACTCCCCAGAAAGCTGTAAAAACGCCACCTATAGTTCCAGATACAACTTTGTTTACCTTCTTAATCTTATCTACTTTCACGCTTAAACGTTGAATCTCACCAAGGTATTTGGGAGCGCAATCAGCATAAGCAGAAAGGGAGAAGGTTGTTAAAATAGAGACTAAAAGTAGTAGGGTCGTGAGTTTTTTCATAGAGGTTGAATATAGTGCCTTGAAATTTGTTTTAAAAGAGAGAGTGAAAAATTTTCACAAGATATTTCAACAAGGGAATTTTTCCCACCTATGATCATTCGCTGAACATGCTAGAATGAAATCAGGAGCTTTTATGAAGTTTATGAACACAAAAAAAGAAATATTTTGTCCTCTTTGTAAGACTCAAAGAACTATGAGGTATTCTTCTTCACTAAGTGTCCTAAATTACATGCAAATTATACTAATCTCGTCGGCTTTAAATTATTTTTTATGGCCAGTGTTCAGAGAAAAATCATTTATAACTCTTTTTATTGTTTGGCCTATGTTTGAAACCTTCTACAAGACTCTTTATCGTAAAGAAATTGCTTGTCCAGAATGTGGGTTCGATGCCACTTGGTATAAGAGAGATGTTAAAGTTGCAAAAAGACTAGTTCAGGATTTTTGGTCGCAAAAGGCCAAAGTAAATGAAAAAAATTTAGACGCAAAGCCACAGAAAAAGTCGGCTCCAGTTGAAAATAATCCCTTACACAGCTCTGAATTTGATGAGCCAATCATCCAAATTTAACCCCCCAGAAATCTTTATTTAATAATTTCTTTAGGTTACAAATTCACAACTTTTATTGTTTATGCATCTTGTGTAAAAAAGCTCAAAAGTAGCTTTATTACTAACTAATTTGTGTTATAAACATTATGTTTCAAAGGAGAATTCATGAGCGTAAATAAGGTAATTATTTTAGGCCGTCTAGGTCAAGATCCAGAAATCAAGTACACACAATCAGGTATGGCTGTTGCAAATTTTTCATTAGCTACATCTGAATTTTGGAATGACAAAGCTACTGGTCAAAAACAAGAGAAAACTGAATGGCACAGAGTTGTAGTTTGGGGAAAACTTGGAGAATTATGTAATCAATATCTTGCAAAAGGTAGACAAGCTTATGTTGAAGGAAGACTTCAAACTAGATCTTGGGACGATAAAGATGGTGTTAAAAAGTACACGACTGAAATAGTTGCAAATACTGTTCAGTTTATTGGTGGACAAGCTAATGCTACGAATAATGACTACAATCAATCAGCACCTATGAATCAAGCGCCAAATATGGAATCTTTTGACAATGTTCAAACAGATGCTAGCTTTGCTGCTGACGACATACCTTTTTAGTCAGTTAACTAAACAGTTACTATTTTAAAATACAGCCTAGGTTAAACCTAGGCTTTTTTTTTACCGATAAGTTCCATAGGAGCTATAGTGGTAGATTTCAAAACTTTAAAGAGTTATTTTAGTGTTTCCAAAGATTTGGTTGTAGTTAATCAAATGATTCCTTATGACCTTTTCATCAACTCTTCCGTCGTAAAAGATAAGCAGAAATTTATTAGAATATTTGCCAAAGGGGATACTCTTGCTCCAGAACAATTAGACACTTTTAAAGAAAAATACTTTCAAATATATGTAGCAGAAGAACAAAGAAAAGATTTTTTTTCTGCCTTAAGAAATCTTGGTGGTTCAAACGACACTCAGAAAATGAGCATCATTAAAGAACGAGCGATAGATTATCTAACACATATTTTTGATCCTCAAAAAGAATTTACTACGGAGTTATTAAGCGAAACTATTTCAGCCTGTAAAGATACTGTTGAAGGTATGGTTGATATGCTTGAAGAATATAATATTACAAAGCTATCGGGTCTTATTGCTAATTTAAGTTTTCACGACTTTTATACATTTGATCATTCTATAAATGTTTCTATGTATTGCATAACAATCTATCGTGAAATGAAGCCACAAGCGTCTCGCTCTGCTCTTGTAAATGTTGGATTAGGTGGATTACTACATGACTTAGGAAAAATTAAAATACCTACTAGTATTTTAAATAATCCTGGTAAATTAAGTGATGAAGAATTTGCAGAAATTAGAAAACACCCAACTTTTGGAGTTAACCTGCTTTTAAAAAATGAAGCAGATATTGATATTGACGAAGAAATTGAATTGGGAATTATTTCTCGAGTAATTGGGGAACATCATGAAAATGTTGATGGGACAGGTTATCCAAATAAGTTAAAAGATAAAGAAATTCATATGTTTTCAAAAGTTTGTGCCGTTGCTGACTTCTTTGATGCAATAACTACAAAGCGAGCTTATAGCAATGTTCTTGGAGTTGAGAATGCTATAAAAATAATGGAAAACACGGTAGGCAAAAAAATTGATGCAAAAGTTTTCGAAGTCTTTAGTAAATATGCAAAGAAAACTATGAGTGCGAACTTTACTTATGAGATGCATGAAAACTTTGATCCAACTCTACCTTATAAAGAACTTCCTATTGTTAAGGTAAAAGTTGAAAAAGCAAAACAAGATTTTGGAAAAATTAAAACGAATGGCTGGGGTGAAAAACCAGATAAAGATTATGGGAAAATAAAAAAAGTAGAAGATAAAATCAAAAAGAAAAAGGCCAGTTAATCTGGCCTTTTTTTATTTCAAATATTTTTAGTGAAATTTATTTTTTAGTTTCTGTTTTGTTCTCAACAGGAGCAGCTGCTTTGTCTTCAACTTTTTCGTCAGCTTTTTGAGCATCAGAATTTAAAGGTTTAGTTGTCGGAGCAATTGTATCAAAAACTGATGTTGAGTTTGCTTTAGATTTAATTAATGTAATAGAAATACTTGTGAACATAAAAGTAATCGCTAGAACAGTTGTCATCTTTGTAAAAAAGTTACCTTTTGAAGATGAACTAAAGATATTTTGAGAAGATCCACCACCCATAACTGCACCGATTTCAGCACCTTTACCAAATTGTAGTAATACAACTGCAATTAGGAGAATACAGGCAATAACGTGTAAAATAATTAATCCATTGATCATATGATTTCCTTTAATTTGTCGTTGCAGTAATTTAGCAAATTAGAAACAAAAATCCAAGCCTTATTTTGACGCAGCAGAGCATAAAGAGTTGAAATCTGAAGCCTTTAAACTAGCTCCTCCAACCAATGCACCATTGATATTAGGTTTTGAAATTAAGTCTTTAATATTGCTAGGCTTTACTGAGCCCCCATATAAAATTTTAATTGAATTAGCTTGAGCTGGGTTCAATTTATTTAAGAATTCTCTTATTTTAGAATGAACTTCTTCAGCTTGCTCTGGACTTGCTGTCACGCCAGTACCAATTGCCCAAACTGGTTCATATGCAATAATTAATTTATCACTATCAAGATCAATATCTTTTAATCCCTGAGTAAGTTGATTACTAACGACAGTAAAGGTGTCACCAGCATTTCTTTCGTTAAGAGTTTCTCCCACACAAAAGATAACCTTCAAGTTGCACTCTAAAGCAGTTTTTACTTTTAAATTTAAAGTATTATTTTGTTCTTTATAAATTGCTCTTCTTTCACTGTGACCAATAATCACAAACTGAGCACCTAAATCATTTAATGAGCTAGGACTAATTTCACCTGTGTATGCACCTTCAGTAAATTCGCAGCAATTCTGTGCTCCAATGACAAGGTTCTTATTATTAGCCAGTGAAGTGATATGAATTGCTTGAGGAGCTATCCAAGATTCACAGTTAAAATTTCCAGAAAAGTCATTGAGAAAATTTTCGATTTCATTTAAATTTTGGTTCATTTTCCAATTACCACAAATTAAATTTTTCACTATTTAACTCCAAATTTTAAAGCTCTAATTCCTGGAAGGTCACCATTTTCTATAAATTCTAAAGAAGCTCCACCACCAGTTGAAATATGTCCAAATAGATCAGCTTTTCCAGATTTGTTAACAGCACTTACACTGTCACCACCACCTACAAGAGAGTAAGCATCCAGCTTCGAAATAATATCAGCTAAACTCATAGTTCCATTGGCGTAGTCTGAATTTTCAAAAGCACCCATTGGACCATTCCAAAGAACAGTTTTTGCAGATTTTAAAATTTGTTCAAAGTGACTTAAAGTTGATTTACCAATATCAAGGCCCATCATATCTTCAGGAATATTCTTTTCAAAACAATTTGAAGGAGCTCCGCCAAATTTATCTGATACAATATGATCTTCAGGAAGGATTATTTTTGAGCCAGAGTCTCTTTTTAAAATACTTTTTGCTAAAACTACGTCTTCTTCTGAACAAAGTGATTTACCAACAGTAAATCCTTGAGCCTTTAAAAATGGATAGGCCATAGCACCACCAATTAAGAGTTTGTCAGCTGTAATTAAAAGTTTTTCAATTGTTTTAATTTTATCACTAACCTTCGCTCCACCAACTATCGCCACAAAAGGTTTTACTGGTTGATGAGATATTTTTTCAAGTGCTTTGATTTCTTTTTTCATTAGTAAACCCGCACAAGAGTTTCCTTTAAAGTAGTTCATTATTGCGTGAACAGAAGCATGTTCTCTATGAGAAACACCAAAAGCATCATTAATGTAAACTGTTGCGTATTCAGCTAACTTACTAGCAAATTCTTTACTATTGTTTTCTTCTTCAGGATGAAAACGTAGATTTTCTAAAAGAATAATTTTTGTTTTAGGAAGTTGAAGGAAATTTTTAACACCATTATCAATGGCTGAATCAGATAAGTTAACATCTTCACCAAGTTTTTCAGCAAGATAAAGTGCTACAGGCTCTAAAGACATTGCCTCAACTCTTTTCCCATCTGGTCTTCCAAGATGGCTCATCATTATTAATTTTGCACACCCACTTTCAAGAATTAATCTAATCGTAGGAAGGGCCATATCAATTCGTGATGTATCTAATATTTTAGTTGGATCTTTTTTATCTAACGGCACATTAAAGTCAAAACGAGCAAGAACGTTTTTACCTTTCAGTTCACCTTCTTCAAGCTCATCTATAAATCTTAAGGCCATAAATTCTCCTAGAGTTTACTTCCAACATAGTTTACTAAGTCTAAAACTCTATTTGAGAATCCAACTTCATTATCATACCAAGTTACAATCTTTACAGTATTTCCAATTACATTTGTAAGAGGGCTGTCAAAAATACTTGATTCTGTACGTCCAAGGAAATCCATAGAAACACATTCATCATTTGTATAAGCAAGAATATTTTTTAAGCTACCATTTGCAGCTTTTTCAATCGCTGCATTTACTTCAGTCACTGTAGGTATTTTTTCAACATTTACAGTAAGATCAACCATACTAACATTTGGAGTTGGAACTCGTACAGAGAAGCCATCAAGTTTACCACTTAACTCAGGAAGTACTAAGCCAATTGCTTTAGCTGCACCAGTTGAAGTAGGGATAATGTTAAAGGCACCAGCTCTAGCACGTCTAAGATCACTATGAGAGTTATCCATGATGTTTTGATCATTTGTATATGCATGAACTGTAGTCATAAAACCATTTATAATTCCAAAGCTATCATTTAAAACTTTTGCAACTGGAGCTAAACAGTTAGTTGTACAGCTAGCGTTTGAAATAACATTATGTTTTTGGCTGTCATAAGTTTCGTGATTAATGCCAAAAACAAAAGTACCATCGAGATTTTTTCCAGGAGCACACATAACAACTTTTTTAACTGTTTTACCTAAATGTGCAGATAATGACTCTTTATCTTTAAATCTTCCAGTTGAATCAATTACGATATCAACATTTTGATCTGCCCAAGGAATTTCACTCGGATCTTTTAAGTTATAAAACTTTAATTTAGTTTCTCCAATAGTTAAAATATCTCCGTCAAGTGAAACAGGTAAAGGAAAGCGGCCATGTACAGAATCGTATTTTAATAAATGAACATGCGCTGTAATATCACCAGGGTTATTTAAAGCTACAATTTCATATCCTAAATTTGAGTTGTTTTTTAACTGACTGATATAGGTACGAAGTAATGTTCTTCCAATTCTACCAACACCGTTAATAGCAATCTTAACTTTTGCCATTTTTCTCTCCTGTCCAAAATTTGTGACTGACTAAAATGCCTTTTATCAAAGCATTTTGTAATGATTCTTAATATACCAAAAACACTATCTTATATGCCAGATTGAAGGCCTTTTGAATAGACTTTTTAGTATGATTAGGTATCATGATGCATTGAATTTTAATGGTAAGGTGTAGGTTACATGAGCTCAAGAGTAAATATTTGCGATTTGAATGCTAAAGACAATGTGGAAAGCGTATTTTTGGTAAAATCAATAAATTTAATGCAGTCTAGAGACGGTAAAAAATATATTGGTGCACTGCTAGGTGATGCTACTGGAGAACTTGATACCCGAATCTGGAATGATGCCGAACAGATCTATGCACAGGCAACTAGTGGAGATTACGTAAGAGTAAAGGGTAGAGTAAACCTTTTCCAAGGCAGAAAGCAATTTGTAGTTAATGAGATAAATGTTTTAGAAAAAGATCAAGTAGATAAATCGGAATTTATTTTAAAAGCAAACGAAGATCCAGAAGTAATGTATTCTAAACTTTTGAAAATTGTAGATTGCTTAGAAGATGTATATATCAAGGCCCTACTTACAAATATACTGGAAGAAAAAGAGATTTCACGTAGATTAAAATTATGGCAGGCAGGAAAAACAATTCATCATGCATATCAATCTGGATTATTAGAGCATATTCTTTCATGTGCAACTCTAGGTGAAACACTATCACCTCATTATAAAGCTAATAAATCTTATGTTATTGCTGGATGTATTTTACATGACTTATGTAAAATTTATGAACTTACAGATGGTGATTCTGTTGAGTACACAGAGGAAGGAAAGTTAGTTGGTCATTTAGTAAAAGGTCTAGAAATTGTAGATAGATTTTCTTATAAAATTAAAAACTTTCCATACAATATGAAATTACATTTAAAGCATATTTTATTATCTCATCATGGGGAATATGAATATGGATCACCCAAAATTCCTCAAACAAAAGAAGCATTTTTAGTTCACTTAATTGATTTGATGGATTCAAAAATGAGCTCAATGGAGACAATCAAAAGATCGGATGCTAACACTGGCCATTGGTCAAATTATGTTAAGCATATGGATCGAATTGTTTTCAAAGACGAACTTCCAACCTTTACAGAATTTATGGATGATAGGAATGATCCTGAAGTAGACTCTGTAAAAGTTAAAGCTCCAAAGGCTTCAAAGGCAGACGCAAAGACGAGTTTAGGAAATCTTTTAAAAGATTTTAAAGTTTAAAATCTTTAATTAATTTCAATTTGACATTTAAATCCTTGATGTGTATTTAAAAATCGAAGTATTTATAATAAGTACTTAAATTCATTAAGGGGAAAAATGAAAGTTCTAATTTACTTTATTCTATTAACTTATTCTATTCATTCATTTGCATTGATTTATGGAATTCAGGCTAAAAAAAATTCATTTCCTTTTGTAATAAACTTGGGAAATTGTACTGCTACAAAAGTTGGTCCGCGACATTTTATAACTGCAGCTCATTGTGGTTCTTCTTTAGATGGGAAATTTGCTAACAAAACTTTTACAGCCACAAATTATTCGTCACAAACTATGGGTAGCTTTTTTCCAAATGGTGTTAGTTATTCTTTAAGTGGAACCAGATATGTTCATCCTACTTGGAGAAAATTTCTTAAAGATTGCACTATATGTAGTGGGGCGCAAAGCCCAGAGCCAGTTGCAACCAAATCTGATGTTGCACTATATATAGTTGATGAATTAACGCCTCTTATACCTTGGATAAATATAGATTTTGATCCATTTCCAACAAATGATTCAATAAAGGTTTATTTAGCAGGGTATGGTTGCACTGCAAATATTTTTGCACCCAATAATGTTGGAGATGGTCATCTCAGATATAACTCCAGTTATTTAGCGCCTTCAAATATTTTAACTCATAATAAATCACAATATATTGGTCTAGAACGGGAAGCAGCAGATTCAAATTGGATTACGAGAGGTTACAGTATGACAGGTAGTTCTGCATCTTTATGTCCTGGTGATTCAGGAGGTCCTCTCTTAAAAATTAATGATGAAGGTAAATGGACGATTATTGGAATTGCACATAATTATACATTTAATGGTGTGTATGAAAGAGGAATATCTATGACTAATTTGCATTCAAGATTAGATGATTATAGCTATAATTCTGTTGGTTTTTGGATAAGATCTAAATGGAATTTAAACTAATTCTAGATTTTAAAGTCTCAGAATAAATCCTACTCCAGTATAATTTTGTCCAGCCGTTGGGAAGATATATAACTGTCTTCCCTTTTTCAAATGTAACTTAGGTACAATATATCCAATTGCTCCTCCAACGATGGCCCCAACGATAACGTCAGTTAAAAAGTGCTTTCCTGAAATAACCCTCATTGTAGCAACGGTAGAAGCTAATACAAGTGCACTTCCCCAGACATAGGGTTTTAATTTTGAGTTAGGGTGAGTATCACTAAAAACTTTTGCGAAAAATATAGAAGTAGCAAAGGCAAATGAAGTATGACCTGAGAACAAAGACATAAGTCCATCCTTTTCGAGTTTTTTATCCATCGGAGCCGATGGGTTGTAAGTAAATGGCCTTGGTCGATCAACAATATTTTTAACAATGTTTGTAAGTCCTGCAGTTATTAATAGTGTTTCAAGATACATTAATCCATATTTTAAAGAAGAATTTTTTATATCATCATTTTTAATTAATAAAGCTAAGGGAAGTGCAAAGCTTGCCATTAATAGAATATCACTGGCTTTTGCAATCTTAGGATTCCAGTTATTAGTTACGAAGCGATCAAATGAGTTTACGTCTGCAGAATTGAGATTATTTACATCACTTAATGATAGGTTTGGCTTGTTGCTACCAAGGAAATAGGATAGACCAACTAATACAATGCCTGATGAAGTGATTATGATATCTTGACGTTTATCTAGTTGATAGGGATCAATTCTAGAACAAGTTTTATATTTTTGCTGGTCAGAGCATGTTACTTGAAAACTTGCTTTGATTTTTTCAAGACAATATACTCCAAGTAATTTTTTAGAAATTTTGTCATTAGAAAGGCAATCTGAATCCATAGTCTTTTTTTCAAAAAAAACATCAAGGTTATTATTTTTTGATTTTTCAAACTTCACTGAAGAATTTTCATTATTAAAATAAAAGTACTGGTCATCAGAATTTGCATCAACTTCTTGAATAACATCATTAAGACTATGAAACTCTTTTTCGGATTCAAGAGCAGCTGTGTGGACTTGATCATAGTCTTTTAATGCAATTATTCTCTCCCCTTGAATCTTAGAATCTATTTCTTGATAACTAATTTTCACAGTTGCTTGATAGAAATCACAAATTGATAAATCTGAAGCTGATGAGTCTTCTGTAATAAAAACTTCAACATTATATTCTTCTGGTAATTGAAATGTTTCAGATAAAAGGTAGTCAATCTGATTTTTTATACAATAATTTTTGATAGGGTAGTTTAAAACTGGACCTGATCTATGAATAAATTTATTAATGCCACCAATTGCTTTTGAATAGTGATAAACTTGAATATCACTGGCCCAAGACAGGAGTGATATAAAGAATATAAAAAACATTAATTTCATACTTCAATTGTAGGTTATTTTTAGGTTATATTTCTTATGAAGTGGAATTTTTGAATAAATTACAATAAGCTTGAGTTATGACTTTGATGCGAGTAATTTCAATGACTTAGCGTCTATTTTGTTCAATGGAAAATCACAATTGTCCCAATAAATTATCATTTTTTATGCCAAAATCAATAATTTTAGAACTTTATATTCCGATGAGTATCCTGAATAGAAATAGGGAGTGAATATGTTTTTAAAATTGTTAAAATTTATTTTTTTGGTTTTAGTACTTACTGGTTGTCTGGCAACTCCAATTCAAGATCCTAGAATTGTTTTTGAAAATGGACTTATTCCAGATAGTGCTTTAAGGCATGCAAATCAAATGCATCTATTACCAACAGGGGCCAAAAGATCAGAACTTATCGATCGAGTAACCTTTGATCAAAATAATAAAAAACTTTTAAAAGTGGGAGTAATGGATAATGGTGTTGAAATTTTTCACCCTGATTTAATTAACAAAATTGATATGAAATTTGATGGTAGAAATCTAGTTTCAGCAGGTTTTGATGCAATGGGGGGAGATTTAATTCCTAGTCCGGTATTAGTTGATTATAAAATTTATGCTTTTGGTGGAGAGTTGAATGCTCAAGGGCAAATTAAAAATCATGCAGATGATCCTATGGCCTTAGTAAAAAAATATAATGATGAGTTTTTAGAATTATTTGAAAAAAAATTATCTTCTAGTGATTCCCTTCAAAACAGTCTTTTTAAGAATTTTACAAAAGATAGTTTTAATCTTTATGACATTATTCATTTAATAGATAAAGATATTGTAGGAGAAGATGGAAACTACAAAAGAAGTAATCTGGAAAAAAGTTATAAGAGAAGAGCTGAGACAAATAAGTTAATTGATTTTGTAGAAAAAATGGACTCTAAATATCTTGCTGAATTAAAAAAAGCTGGAAATCTTGATGGTGTATATAAAGCAAACTTTGAACCCAAAAGTTACTATAATATGATTCTTAGAACTTTTGGGGGTGATTTTGACGCCTATGATAATTTCACTTCTATTAAAGGAGGAATGGAATTTTATGATCTACTTATTGAAACATATGAAGATTTCAATAAAAATTCTCCCGAGTTTAAAAAATATTTAAATAATATGTCAGAACTTTATAATCTTTCACAGGAGGGTTTTAGATCAACTAAGTTTAATCAAAATGCTTCGGATAGGTTAAAGTCAATATCTAGATATCAGAAGATTGGATTTCACCATGAAGATCCACTTGTTTATTATGTAAAAGCACTTGAAAATAAAATTATATCGATGAAATTAGTTTCAGAGGGTCTTCCTAAAGAGAGAATTAAAGTTTCAATGAATGAGATTGAAGAGATATTTAAAGCCGAAATAAGCATTAGAGAGAGTTTATTAAATCAAGCATTAGCAAAGAAAGGTTCTGTCAGCGCAGATTTTCTTAAAGGTACAAAAAATCAATTAGAAGTTCTCACAAAATTCAAACAACAATTTCCAACATATTTAGAGAGTAGATCGTGGAAGGACTTTGATTTAGATAATCCAAAGATAAATGCAGAAGATTTATCAGACTATAGAAAATATTTTGTTCGCAAGCATCATCCTATGTTTTATGATGAAATTGCTTCTCATGGAACCCATGTTTCTGGGATTATATCTCAGCAAAGTGACAATTTACGAATCCATCCAATAAGAGTTATGACATCTTCGACAGAAAAAAATCTTATTAAAGATGAAGAATTATTAAAAAAGTTTAAAAAAGAATTAGAAGAGTTTTTTTCTGATCCAGTTATTTCTAAGTCTTTCAAAGATACATTTAAAGATAAGCTTGATGGAAAAATCTATAAAATGAACTCGAGCGATAGAGCAAAAGCTATAATGGTTGAATTGGCAGAAGAGATAGATGATTTTTTTTGGAACCATCGTCTAGATATCGATTTTGTAAATCAAATATCTACAACTATTGATCACATTGCAAAAGAAAAACTAAAATTAGTAAATGTATCTTTAGGAACTGAGTTTAATAAAGCAATTTTAAAACCAGAAGGAGCTGAATTAAAGCAAATTCTAGAGTTTTATATTTTTGAAGGCCATAAAAATAAAATAGCGTCAAAAATGAAAAAAACAGCACCTAATACAATGTTTTTAATTGCGACGGGTAACTCAGGGGCTTGGGTAGATAATCATTCTAAATCTGCAATACCAGCCGATTTGAGCTCTCCTTTTTTCCGAAAATATGAAACGAAAAATGTAAAACTAATAAATAATACAGTAGAAAATTTACTTGCTGTTGGATCAGTTGATAGAGTTGGAAACTTATCATCTTTTTCAAACATTTTAATAGGTACCAAAACACCTATGATTTTTGCCGAAGGTGAAGCAGTTTATTCTCCAGTAAGAATGATTGATTCTTCAGAGGCAGGAGAAAAGCTTAAGAAAACAGACTTTATTGCAAATAAGAACTATTGGGATATGGATGAGGCATTTGACAAGAAAAAAGAATTGATACCAGAGCTCAAAAAGAATGAAGCTTTAAAAAAGTATTTTACAAAAGAAGTAGTTGAAAATGAAGATCTAGCATCCTCAATTATGTATAGTTTTTTTGATGAGGAGCATACTGGAAATAAAAAAAGTAGCTTTCTTATAGATGATCTAATGGCAAAAGCTCCTCCAATGAGGGCGCATTTTTCAGGTACTTCAATGGCTACTCCTACTGCTACAGGATTAATAGGTCGCTATATAACAGAAAAGGCAGAAGCTTTGGGTGTTCCAGCATCTGATCTGTATAATGATCTTCGATTTAAACCAAGTATCATTATGGAAGAAGTTTTTGCACTTACAAAGCCAATTCACGAAGGTGCAAATGTTATCACTCTTAAAAAACTTACTGGAACTCTAGAATTAGTTGAAGGTAAAAGAACTAAGTTTTCGCAATACTTGGAAAAAATTCAAAAAGAACAAGGGAATGCTGAGAAGTGGTGGAGTGAGAAGCATAGTGGAGACTGTAATAGTTTAATCAAATAATTAACTAAAAAAGAGCAAGTTACTATTTTTATATACTTGCTCTTTTAGCAACTCTTCATCAATCTCTTTTAGTTCAGCGATTTTACTCACAATATGAGGAAGATAAAATGGAGCATTCTCTTTTCCTCGATGAGGAACAGGAGTTAAAAAAGGTGAATCAGTTTCAAAGAGGATTCTCTCTATGGGGCATAAACGAACAATATCCTGAACGTCTTGAGCTTTTTTAAAAGTTATAATCCCATTAAAGCCCAAATAAAATCCTTCATTTAAGGCGAATTTTGCCAGCTCTGCAGTTGCTGTAAAGCTATGAATAACTCCAGTCTTAGGAAGCTTTCCACTAAACTCTGAAAGAACTTCCTTTGTTTCTGCATCAGCGTCTCGCGTATGAATAATGACAGGTAAGTTAACATCACAGGCAATTTGAAGGTGCTTTCTAAAGATATCCATCTGAATATCTTTAGGTGAGTTGTTATAGTGAAAATCTAGACCAATTTCCCCAACTGCAATTACTTTTTCCTCATTTAAACATCTACTTTTTATAAGATCGAGATGCTTGGATTCGCAAAGTCTGGCATCATGAGGATGGATACCTTGTGAGCAATATATAAAATCATAAGAATTAGCAAGATTTAAAGCTGCATCGAGATTATCTGGTTCAACTGCAATCGTAATTATTTTTTCAATATTTTGATCACGAGATTTTTCTAAAATTTCATCGAGACTCATTTGCTTTAAGTAATCTAAATGGCAGTGAGTCTCGATTATTTTAATCATTTATTGATTTGCTTTACTAAGAATTGCATTGAAAATTGAATCAAATTGATCCTCTGGAAGAGAACCTTCAATTTTTCTACCATTAATAAGTAGGGTAGGTGTTGATTGTAACTTGATAATTTCCGCAGCTTCAATTGCTTTTGTTATAAAGTCTTTAGCCTTTGAGTTTTCAATACATCCTGATAAACCATTTTCTTTTTGAATCTCATTTAACATTGAAGTTGAAAGATTTTTCTGATCTTTAAAAATGGCATCATGAACCGCAAGAAATTTACTTTCATCACATCCAGCAACCATCGCAGCATCACAGGCATAATCATGGAATTTGCGTTTAATATTTTTATTACACTTATTATCTAGAGGGTAAAAGAAATACTGAATATTCATTTTACCTTTATATTTTTCCTTGAATTTTTCTACCTGTTCAGCAAGTACTCCACAAAATGGACATTCAAAATCGGAGAAAACTGAAACTCTGATAGGAGCATCATTGAAGTTTTCAGTAGAAGTAAGAATTTTATATGGAGATTCCATCTTGAATTCTTTGTATTCATCTAAAGAGAAAAAGCTATTAACAATTTGATCTTTCATTATTTCTTGTTTTAATCTTTTTTCTGAATAGTGATTCCAGACAATTCCTGAGCCGGCTAAAGTTATAACAGCAAGAATACTTAGAATTTTTATATCAGGTTTAAAGCTAGGTACTCCATATTTCCAAAATAAAAAGGCTTGAATACCACTTAAAACATAAAATAGAGTACACATTGGGCATAAAGCGCCTAATTCTACTAATGAATAGATAAAGAAAAATAAAATTCCAATCAAATTTACCTTAGAGATAAAACTATTTGTTGCTTCAAATTCTTTTGAAGGAAAGATAGCGCCAAATAAAAAGAAGAATCCAACAAGCATTCCTAAAAATGAAACTGGAACGCCCATAATATTTGAAGCAACTGATTTAGTTGCATGCGAGCAAGTGAAAAAATTATTGATATTACAAAGAGTTGATTCTCCTCCTAATCCATTAGGAAAATGTGTTTCAGTGTAATGTCCTGTTAAATAAATACAGGTTGCTATGATCGCAATTGAAACGAAAATACTAAGTAAATTTCTTCCAGTTAGACCATCTAAAGTTAGTGATTTGTTTTGTTCACTCATATATCTTCCTTATTAAAAAATTATTGCTTTATTATACCTTTGAAATATATCTGAGACAATTAAAGTTGCGATGAGTTGTTCGATCTCTTCTATAAGAATGATACTCCTTGTTAGATACTGTATCTATCTTGCAATCTATCAATTGTGCATTTGGATATTTTTGAGCTATCTGGTCAGCTATTTCTGAATGTAAATTAAAAAATATTTTATTATCACTTTCAATGAAATGTTTAGATTGGGGAAACTGTTCATAAAATTCTTTAGTAACTTCAAAACTATCTTTTGAAATACTTGGGCCAATAAAAATTGTATGCGGTTTAATTTTTTCTATTAATTGATTTTGAACAATTTTATTTTGTACACCTTTCCATCCAGCATGAATAAGAGCACATTGAGATTCACCAATTAAAGCGATGGGGAGACAGTCAGCAGTAACGACACATAAGGTGTTTTCAAAATTTGAAATTAAGCCATCGCCCTGAATCTCTTTATCTAATGGAGTATCTATAACAATATCGGAGTGAGTCTGATGAAGTTTTAAATATTTAAAAGAAGGTTTTGAATTATATACTTCAAATAAAAAATTGTTTGCAATTTTTTTTTGAAATATCAAATTACTCATTTAACTTCTCAAGACATTCTTTAAAAGGACTAGGAAGAGCAGTTTCAAAATGAAGTTTTTCCTTCGTAATAGGATGAACAAAACCTAGAATTTTTGCATGTAAAAAAGGGTATTCATAATCTTTGATAAAAGGCTTAATTTTATCAGGGCAAACTTGCAAATGCATTTTTGGTGTTCCATAAAGAGGATCCATAAGAATAGGTGTATTTAAAACTTCACTCAAATGCACCCTGATTTGATGAGTTCTCCCTGTTTCTAATTTTAACTCAATATGGGAGAGCTTTTCATAAAAGTTAATTATTTTATAATTTGTAATGGCATTTTTACCAGCAACATTAGCTTTCATTTTTAAGCGATTGTTTGGATTCCTGCCAATAGAGGTTTCAATCCTGCCAGTTGGCTGTATGCGAGTTCCAACGCAAATAGCTTCATAATATCTATCAATATCATGGGTAGAGAAAAGATTTACTAAACCTTCATGGCATTTCTGCTCTTTGGCCACGACCATAACCCCACTTGTACCCTTATCAAGTCTGTGAACGATTCCAGGTCTTTTTTCTCCCCCAATTCCGCTAATATCTTTGCAGTGGTGAAGTAGGGCATTTACTAGTGTGCCGGTATAATTTCCTGGAGCGGGGTGAACAACCATGCCAGCAGGTTTATTAATAATAATAAGATATTGATCTTCAAATAAAATATCAAGTGGGATATTTTCAGGAGTAAGCTTACTTTCAATTGGCTCTGGAATATTTATAAGAATTAAAGTGCCAACGGGAGGCATTTTTTTTAATTCTAATTTTGTATCAGAAGTAATTTCGCCTTCTTCAAATAGTCTTTTTAGTTGTGTTCTGCTTAATGAATCAATTTTTTTACTTAAAAGAGCATCTAGTCTTTTAAACTCTAGGTCTCCAGGGAGTATTATGTATTCAACAATATTTTCACTGTCCATTAATTTCTTGGTTAAGTGATTTTTTTCTAAAGTGCATATAAGAGTTACAAACTAAATCGGCATTTAATTTGAGCGACTTTGCAATTTGAAAAACAAAACCACGAGTGTAAACAACGGCAGGAAGTTTTGTGAATTCATTTGCTTCAAGGTTTCTAATATAAGTTTTAGAAATTTTAGTCATTTCCGCTAAACGTTCAACTGAAACCTTTTTATACTCTCTAATTTCTTTTAAGAATTCTCCAGTGAACTCTTCACAGTTTTCTATTTTCTTTTCCATTTCATGATTGATTTCATATTCTAATTGGTACTGAGCAATTGCAGAAAATTTTGCTACTTTTACATTAGAATTTGTACTTTCGTTATCAAATTTTAGAACATCTTGATGACGACTAGCTTCTTCATATTTATTTTCTTGCATCTTCGATTCAGAAAATTGGAAATTTTCACTTGGCTTTGGCCCTTTATAATCAAACATATTTTCCACTTCTACTTCAAGTTGTCTTTTTTGAGGTGTCGGAGAAGTTTGATTGTCTGTATTCACATTAGAGCTAAATTCTTTAACAGAAAGCCCTCTAATGCGGTC
>CAYGTU010000034.1:0-20389 GCA_964352945.1 uncultured Bacteriovoracaceae bacterium | reverse complement strand
ATACTGACTCTCACGACTTATGCTCAAGATAAAAATTCAGCAAATACTCCTGAACCCAAACCAATCATAAATCCCACAAAAATTAGAAATTATACGGCTTCAAACCCTATTCCCCATACAAGTATTAAAAATCAAGGTTATGTAGGATTTTGCTGGTCATATTCAGGAATGGGACTCATAGAAAGTGAATATAAAAAAAGAACAGGATTAGATATAGATTTAAATGAAGAATATATTGGTTTCTTTCATGTATATAACCAAATATTGAAAGGTGCAGATTATTTTTGGAATAATCCAGAAAAAGTTTATCAAAAAACAGGAAAAGGTTTTAAAGACGCTAAAGGTAACTTAAAAACTAATCTTAAAAATGTTGTAAACTATTATTTAACTAATTTATTACAAGGAACTAAAGAAGGAGCTCCTGATCTACAATTGGTATTGGATTTAGCTAAAACTTATGGAGTTGTACCAGAATCCTCATTTAAATATAAAATAACAAAAGAACAAGGTGACTCAGTAAAAAATAGAATTATGGGCTTTGTACATGAAAAATTAAGAAATCTAGAAATTAGAGAAGAATACTATCTAATGAATGGTGATGGTTCAGTACAAAAAGACGGTAAAGGACAAGCTAAACTCGATCAGAAAAAAGTTTTAGAAGAGCTTGCTCGAGTATATACTCAAGAAAATAATGGAACTGATGGAGGGGACGGCAATTGTGACTCTTGTGACTTAATAGAATCTGCAAAATCAATTCAAATTAACGGTCAGTTAATGAGTCCAAAACAATACTTAAATAATATATTAAAAGTTGATCTGAATAATTTCTCTGAAATTAAAGTTGGACGAGATAATTTTTCAAAAGCTATTGCTCAGATGGAAAAATCAATTGATCAAGGAATTGCAGTTCAAATGGGAGTATTTCTCCTTAGTGGTTATAGTGATGCTGTAAAAGGTGAAGGAAAACTAATGCCTGAAAACTGTGGTAAATATACTGCATGCAAAGTTGAGGGTGGTCACGCAATTTTAGCTATTAATAAAGTTACAGATGAAACTGGTAAAATGACAGGTATCATAATTAAAAACTCTTGGGGACCTTATGGACTAGATAGTGTCGGAACTAAAAATGGTGACTTAGGTTATCAAATTATCTTTATCGATTATCTTTCTAAATTATTTGATATTACCGAGAAAAAAGATAGTGACGGAAAAATTACAACATCTCAATGGTGGATGCATATACCAAATAGTGCTAAGTAAATGCAAAAACTAATACTTTTGATTATTATCATTCCTATTTATTCATTTGCTCAAATGAATCAAACAGGACATACATACTTAAATGTATTAACCAAGTTATTTGGATTTCCAATATTTCTTAGCAAAGAAATAAAGAAAATTGGTGTCAATAAAAAGTATGAATTATATTTTAACAAAACTAGTAGTGAAGCAACCAAATGTTCACAAATTTGTCCAAAAGATTATCGTATATTGAAAGATAAAATGATTCGTGAGCAAAGTTACTACACAGAATACTATGACCCTGAAACTCAAGAAATTAAATCAAGAACCACAAGCACACACAATATTTCGCTTCAAAACAGACTAGCATTCCTAAATGAAGAGAAAGACTTTGAAAATATCGCACCTCGAACATTTGGCTATTGCTGGGGGTATTCAAATATCAATAGACGTTTTAATATTCTAGCTAGTTATACAAAAAATTTCGACTTAAATGAAATAGAAGAAATAAATAAGTTAGGAAAGAAAAAGTTTTATAAAAGAATTATAAAAAATATTCTAAAAGGAAAATATCAAAACATACCTGGATATATTGGATTATATGATTTTTCTTCCGATCCTATAATCCAAGATCTTTTAAAAAAATCTACTGTAAAAGAATGGAAAAAGAAAGCCGTTAATATTAAAGGTTTATCTTTGTATCTAAAAAGAAAAGAAATGAAAGATTCTGATATTTTTAATATTTTAAATGAACTAGATTTTAAATTAAAAACAAATCAAAATCCTTTAATCTATTTTACTCACGATGAACTGTCAAAATATATTCATGTAGTTCCGGTATATAAAATGGAAAAAGATGGTGATTCAACTAGGATCTGCTTTATAGATAATCATGATACTTTAGAAGATCACAAAAATTGCGGTAAAAATGTCACTGTTAGAAATGGAAATATCTCTTTTAGTGGCTGGGATGATTATAATGGTGATTTAAAGAATATAAAAAGATTGGGAATTGTACCTGAAGATAAGTATGAAAATATTCAATTTGTTAATCAGTTACACAAAGCTTGTTTGATAAAAAACAGATGTAATTAGATATCATTATAGTGAACACCATCTCGGTTAAAACCATCTCGATCAAAACCTTCAGAGTCATATCCATCTCGATCAAAACCATCTTCATAATAATCATCAGTTTCAGCTTCATGTGCATGTAAAGCTATTTTACTTCTATTTGTAATACTCCCTTTAGATCTTATTCTAAAATCAACTGTAATATCATCTTTTGTATCAATCTTTTGATCTGGACCTGCACTTTTGATTAAAACTAAAGCTCCATCTTCCTTAATTTGCATTTTAAAATCAGTACCCCAAATATCTTTTCCTAAATTATTGGAATCATCTGAAAAAATCTGCCTAGCGATCTTAGAATAATTATTAAAGAACTTTTGTTGTAGAAAAATGGTAAAATCATCAGGATGAATCAATTCACCACTATTTTCTTTATAATGTTTTATAACTTCATTTGTGACTAGTTTTATTTCATATTGAGTGAAAGCAACCTTACCAACATTAAATATTGGCCCTAAATTCCGTCCTCCACTCGTCAAACCTTTATAAAGAGTAATAATAGGCAGTAATTTTATACAGAGGACAAATAGTTTCTTAATCATGAAACTTCCTCCATACGCTGCTTAGTAATCATTTCAAGATAAATACCTAACTCAATATTTTCAATAAGTATTTTCCAAAATTTATCACTTTCAATATATAAAAATAAACATTTTTCAGTTGTACGAACTGTAGCAGTTCTAAGAGAATTTGCTAATAAAGCTATTTCACCGAAATAATCACCTTGATTTAATTCAGCAATCTTATGACCATCTTTTAAAACATCTACTTTACCTTTTAGCAAAAGATAAAACGTCTTATCATTTTCACCTTGTTCTACAATATTTTGGTTTTCTGGAAATAAAACCATATCTCCAGCTTCCACAAACATATTCATAATTTCGTTTGGAAAATCTTTAAAAAGATTTGCTGAGGAGATAAATTGAGATAATTCAATTCGTTTATAAAGCCTTTCATAATCGTCTTTGTAATTCCCATCTTCTATCATAGATTTAAATATATGGGCCGGCATTTCAATATAATTTACATCAGTTTTAGCAATAACATTTGCGGTACGATCAGAATCCTTAATTAAGGCAACCTCTCCTACAACACAAGGTGTTCTTAAATCAACAATATCCTTTACAGCGCTTGAAGATTCTCGAATATTAACTTTTAACTCTCCATCAATAGCAAAGTAAACATTCTTTGATTTGTCACCTTGAAGAATAAGATAAGATCCCGCTTTAATTTTTTTAATTGAGCTTTGACCAAGTAAGAATCTAATTGCATTTTCACTTAACGTTCCTAGAATTATATCTTTCTTTAATTTTTCAATAATTCCATCACGTACAATTTCACTTACTTTTACTTCTTTACCTTTTGATTTCATCTTTCTAAAAGGTTTTACAAGAGGAGCAAAAATATTTTTAATAATTGTATGGGCCAAATCAACAAATATATAGAAAAAATTAAAACCTAGAATTGATATAATTACTAAAGAATTTATTTTACTTACCCCTACTCCAACTTGGAATTCCATTAACAATCTAGGGAAGTTTTTAACCATTAAATCAGAAGAAAAAAGCGTAAAAAAGACGGCCCAAGCAATGGCCAAAAAACTATATATTGCAAATCTTAAATCTTCTGTCGTATTACCAGAAGATTTAAAAATTCCACCAAAAACATTATTTTTAAGATATGGAGCTAAGCTTTCAAGTTGATCTTCAGCATAAAGAAAGTGAAATGAATTTGATAAGTCACCTTTTCTAAAAGGGTCTAAATGATTTAGTGTTAATAATATGGATATTATGTAAACATCATTTACAAGATAATGTTTTGGAAAAACTAATGAATAAATAAAAGCTGCCGTTAAAAATGACAAATTACCTGTAAAAAAATAAAGAAGTGCTTGAATTTTATTAGTTAAAGTATAAACAGAGTTATCAAGAACATCAAAAGATACTGACAGTAAATTGATTCTCAAATGGAAACCATAAACAGTTTTACATACCATGAGCTGATATAAAAAATTTATTAATCCTCTAAATGATAAAAGACATGAGGTTATAGCAAAGTAATGAAATAAAGATCTTGCATAACCGAATCTAGACTTTAGAAAATTTGTCATCATTATTGGTGGAGTGCTATATAAATAATTATTTATACTTAAGTAAGCCAAACATAAAAATATGGCGGCTAGAACGTAAGCTATAAAACCAAGTCCAAAGCCTTTATCGATTTTTTTTAAAATAAAAAACTTATAAAAAGATCTAACTAGAATGGATGAAGGTTGATTATGTGGACTTTTATCCTTAGATAAATTACTTATATCAAAATCTACATTCTCTAATAAATCGACATCATCTAAGAGTTTGATTACTTTTACGACAGTATCAAAATAAACCTTTCCAGTCTTTTCAAAAACTTCTGAGATTATTTCTTTAACAGTTCGAGAGCCATCAATTAAATCTAGAAAATCTAAACTTTCTAAAGGTAAAATAGCTTGAGACTGGGTAGCAATATTTTCAATAACAACGTTATTGTCACCTACAATATATTCGTGCTCCAACAATTTTGGAGAAAATGAAGTAATTTTTAAACTCATATAACTTCATGATAACATAAAGAGAATTAGGTTCTAAGAGGAAATTTTTTTATTAGGATTATTGAACACACCAATCGCAAATTAGTTGACTAAGTTTGTCTGGGGCATCAATGTGAACTCCATGTCCGATAGTTTCATCATCAATCAAAGTAAAGTCCCCACCCCATTTATCATGGATTTTTTTTGAACAACTAAAATGCGCTAACTTATCATGTTTAGCTGCAATAATGTAAACAGGGATATTTGGCTTATGATCAACTTTATATTTAGAACCTGCATAGGTCTGAATAATCATATTTTTTTCACTAACTGGTCTAGTCTTAGCAATTTGCACCCATTTTTCATGGGTTTTTTGGTGAGCATTTTTATTATTTACACACATATCTAATATCATCTGTTCTCTTTTTTCGTGTGACTTAGTGAGAATGATTTTAAAAAAAGTCTTCATTGCTTTAGGCTGTACTCTTTTATACACAGGACTTAAATTACTAAAACTGGAATTAACAATAACCATACGGTTAAAATCATTTGGATATAGTCTTGTCCATTCAGTGGCAATCATGCCACCTAGAGAGATAGAAATAAGAATATTTTCAGTATCAGCATCAGTATTTATATCATTAAGATAAACTGTTCTCATTTTTTCAACTATTTTTGTTATCGATTTAGGAGTCTGTTCTTTGATAAATTTTCCATTTCCAGGAATATCAAAAGCGACAAGATTATCAGTCTTAAAATCTTCTTTTAATTTCTCAACAAAATTGTCATCCCAGTGACCACTTTCTTTGGTTAAACCAATAATAAGGAATAATTTTCGTTTTTTCATCTTTACCTCTCATTGACTATACTTAGAGATAAAATAAAACTCCTTAACAGATGTTAATTTTTGCGGCATCCTGACAGTTTCGCTCGGAGATACACTAATCTTAAAGATAATCCCAATAATGACGAAAAGTAGCCATGAGGCTTATATTTTTTATTGCCATTATATATTCATTTTCAAGCTTAGCTCAACGCCCTAACTATAAGGAATTTGGTTTTGCTCATGATTATGATCGTATTTTTCAGTACGTCCACAAACTGATGGAGAGAAAAGGCGTTCAGAAAATGTTTAACGAAATTTTTGAAAATGAGTTAATAATCCCTGATGAATTAATGAAAAAGTATAATCTTACAAAAAACAAGGTTCCCTTCACCGAAAATCAATTGTTGTTTTTATTAACAAAAAACGAAGATCTCTTTGCTTTAGTGGATAGTTATCTAGAAGAATTTCCAAGCAATATAAGCCTAGATGACCTAAAAGATGAATATAGAGAATTAAAGAAGTTAAAAGAATCTAATAAGACTAATACTCTTAGGGGTGATAATTTAAAAAGATGGAAAAAATTAGAAAAAAGAATTGCTCAACTAGAAGATACAAAACAAAAATTTCATTCCATAATTGATACCCCTGAGGTAAGAGGTGAATTTGTCAGATTAAATGACCCATTTCAACCTGTTAAATTAAAGATGGAAAATGATGGTATTGGTTTTAAAATAGATCCAGAAAAAGGCTATATCACAACACATGAGAGAAAAATAAAAGGTAATATTCAATCAGGCGATGATGGGGTTAAATTTATTACAGACTTCATTGACGAAGCTGAACATCAAGTCAAGATAATGGTATTTGAACAAGATCTAGATGAAGTGGCCGATGCTATTGAGAGAGCATTAGAACGTGGAGTAACAGTTGAAAATGGATTAGATGGTAAACATATAAATACTGATGCAAAAGTAAAATATGTTGAAAGAATGAAACAGTTACAGAAAAAGTATCCCAATCTTTTTGAATTTAAAGCAATTGAAACTTCAGTAGGTCTTGATCATGGGAAAACTTTCATTAGAGACTGGGATTTTCCTGGAAAAGGCGCTGTAATTATAAGTACTGCAAATACTACTCAATCAGGAATTCATCCTGAAGGTGATATAAAGGGACTTGACCCTAAGACTAAACCTAAAAATATTAGACCTAATGCGAATCAAATGCATTTAGTTGAAAGTGATCTTTACGCACTTGCGACGAAGTATGAAATTGATAAAACATTTAAAATGGGTTTACGTGGAAAAAGTGATATGTGGCCTACTAGTTTCTATGAACTTAAAGGTGAATCCTTTAAACAATTTAAAAATAAAAACTCTCGTTTTATGTTTGCTTTTACCCCTGGAGGATTAGATGATCCGGGAAAATATTTTCTTTCGAATTTAATTGAATTATCCAATGGACCAATTAAAATGTCCCTCTTTGCAGCTTCTTCTGATGATTTTGCAAATACCGTAGTTGATTATACTATCAAACAATTTGAAGCTGGCATTGATAAGCCCTTTAGATCCGTAATGGATGTAGGTTTTGCCACACGCTTTTATTCAATGTTATTTAAAATCGGAGGCTATAAAGAAATCTATCGAGATAAAAAAGGGAATGAAATAACCAGATTAGAAGCTCAAGAATTTGATAAGGCCAAACCTAAAATACCTTACGATCGAGATATCATTGATGATGTGGATAGTTATGCTTATAAAAAATATTCTAAAAAACAATTAAAAATTATCAGAGAAAACATGATGCTTGCCAATGAGTATTATAAGAATTCAAATTTCTTTGACTTTGATACAGGTAAAAATATTGATGTCTCTTCAAAAATTCACTTAAAGACATTTGCTACTGATAACGTAGTTCAATCAGGAAGCTATAATTACTCACCCAATGCAAACTCAAATAAAGAAGTATTAATTGGCATTGTAGATCACCCTGTTGTTTTAAAACAACATGAAGCTTTTGAAGGATTAATTAGTCTGTCAGAGATGTCGATTGATGATAAAATCACTCTCAAAAATATCATGTGGCAAAACAATTTTGAGGGAAGCTGTAGACAGTTTATGCTAAAAATTAAATAATATCCGACTAATTCTATCAACTTGAACTAAAATACCTACTAAAGTCCCTCAAACATTTCCGCTATAATAGACAAATGAATATTGAAGGTGGAAATTCAAAACTTGCTCATAAATTTATTGATAAGGATAAATTTATTCAACAAGCTAAAGCTGCTAAAACCGCAAAAGAAGCAAATAAATTAAAACAGGTTACTGATCTTAAACAAACGAAAGATTCTGTTGCTCTTTCACAACAATCAAAAGATCTAGCACAAGCTGCGGCCATAGAAAAATCTACAAAAACTTCCAGTACACTATCTGAAAATACAAAGGTTGAAACTTCTAGTATTGAAACTCCAAAAATTGAAAGTCCAGATATTAAAACACCAAATATAGAAGCGCCTGAAATAAAAGCTGATGATTTACGTAAAGTTGAAAAGCTTGATCCTAAAAAATCAGTTGAAAGAATTAATGCTAAAAAATTTGGTGATTTAAAAAAACCTGCAATCTTTTTTGTAAGTGGATTTGATTGGTGGGGAGCAGGCTCAATCATTGGAGACTATGATGGGATTAGAGATATGGCAGAAGCTATAGAAGGGGCCCGTCATTATTCTTGGGATCAAAAAGATGACATGATTAATGAAATCATGAAGCGCTCTCCAGAGCAAAAAATTGCCTTAATTGGACATAGCCTTGGTGGTGATACAGCAATGGAAATTGCTCAAGAACTCAATACTCTAGATAAAAGTTTTAGATCTGTAGACTTATTGGTAACTTTAGATGCTACTGGCTTAGATAATGATATTGTTCCAACAAACGTAAAAAGAAATATTAATATATTTGGTGAAAACCACTTATTCTATAATGATGGCCCGCACGTGGCACGAGATGCCGCGAGGACAGTTGTATCAAATGAACTCTCCCCTCTCGATCATACCGCACTTGATGATTCAGCTGAAATACAAGAACAAATACTCCACGCTATCAACACAGCTATAGGTTAATCAAAACCCTGGATTAATTTTTACTCTATTAGATTTTTTTCTAAACATATTAGCAAACTGCTCAACTGGCAATTCATAACCAATTTGCCCCATAAATTGGACCGATCCAATTGGGCTATGCTCAAGTCTAGCATCTGGATCTCTTTGAGTATCAACTAGAGCATTATTAATTTTAATATAAGTTCCTCTAATAGCTGCTTGAACATAAAGCCTATCCCAAAAAGTAAATTTAAGGCGAACTCCAGAACTAACGCCAACGCCTGCTATATGAAATCGATTATCTATTCCATCATAATTCCACTTTGAACCTTGTCTAAAATTTACATTCGTTTTAGGTATCATTAAACCTGCACCAGCATCAAACTTAGCATCAATTCTAAATTTTCTATTTCTTGTATAATAAATCTTTTGATTATAAATAGCACTAACATGGACATAGTTGTAACCATCAGTATGTTCAAATCTAAGCCAAGTTGCGTCTCCCGTATTTTTAATATCTTCAAAAGTAGTTGGCTTAATATCCATTCCCCATTCATTGACAACTGTAGGATCATCTACCCAAAGTGTTTGATCATAATTACCAGTAAATTTATATTCTCTATAAGGATCAAAAACCCATTTCATATGATCTTGACCAAGTTCAATCCCCCATTTTTCATTAAACATATAACCTACTTCCACATTATATTGAGGGATACTTAATTTTTGAGGATTAAAATACCAAATTCCAAAGGGTGAAGGACGATCATTCCCATGAGCATCATGAACAGTAAATGTTCCATCTTTGGTAGCAAAAGTAGCATCAGACTTACTATGAAGAGCTCTATTATATCCCCATGAAAAATATAGTCTTCCTTTGGCTTTTTTCTGTCTTGTGGGATTATCAGAATCATCATCAGCGAATTTGGAATCTATAAAGACGTAAACTTTTTTATCTTTTAAATCAATTTTATCTTCAGTCATAGAATCTTTTGATAGATCTTTGGGTATGTATAATTTTATACGGGAATCACTAGCTAGTGTCGTTTTTTTCTCTGCAACTTCCTCATTAAATTCAATTTGATCAATTGTTAAATAAAGAAGTACTTTAAATTCATCTACTTCTTTAGACCTTGTTGCTACTAGCTCTGAAGTTTTAATAACCTTTTCAATGTCAACTTGAGTTTTTAATTCTACAAAGTGTATTTTGTTTTTATCATTCATAAATTGAATAACTTCTTCTGTGGGCTTACCATTTTTGTCAAAATTTTCATATTTAGTTACGTATTCATCAAGGGATTTTAAATAAGCGGCATTAAGCTTATCAACTTTTTCTTGAATTTCCGGCTCTAATATACCGTCTCTTCCAGTTAGATAAGATATATATTGCTCAGTAAGAAATTCAGCAGCATTCCATAATTGCTTTCTTGTCATTCCTTCTTTGGCCTTTAATTTGAAAAATTCCGCAAAATTTCGCATTAGAAATTCTTGCTTGTCACTTTCCTCTTTTTCCATATCAAATGTTTTAATGAAATTATTTAACTCAAGAGAGTTTTCTATATTGGCATCTAGTTTATCTTTTAATTTATTTAACTTCTCTAATCCCTCTTTATCTAGAATTAAATCCATTTCAGCTTCATCAGCTAATTTATAGTTTGGATCATTCTCGATTTTTTCAAAAATTGGCTGTGTGAAGGCATTAAAAGAAATAAAAGTAATTAATAGAAATAAATGTTTCATATTATGGATTCTCCCGTCCCTCATTTATCGGTAAATTTTGATATAATAATTAGCTAAACCCTTGATATTAATCTTATAAACAATTGCCAAAGTAGCTAAAAAAGAATAAAAATGAGCATGAAAACAATCTTTTTTACTCTACTACTCTCTTCATTAGCTATTGCTAGTGAATTAAGCTGTTTTTATACAGCTTATAATCAATTAAATTTAAACCAACTACAGTCAGCCCAACTATGTAAAAATAAAAATGATAATCTACCAATATTATGTTTTCAAAAAGCAATTCAAAGCGGATTAAATAACTCTGACTCAATTGCGTTATGTGAAAACACTACAAATTATAACCCCCTTATCTGTTATTTCAATTCAGAAGAGCTATATATAAGAAATGAACATCGAATTAGTCTTTGTAGAAAGGCCAAAAATAATTCCCCTATTGAGTGTTTTAAAAATATATCAACTAAACATTCGAATTTATCAAATCAAATTAAATCAGAGATTTGCGGTAATTAAATGAGTTCAATCGATGCAAGATTTAAAGGAATTGAAAAACTCTATGGAACTCAAGAGTATAACCTATTAAAAAACTCTTCCGTTCTAATTGTAGGGATAGGTGGAATTGGTACATGGGCCGCAGAAGCTATTGCAAGAACAGGTATTGGCGAAATTACTCTCGTAGATATGGACGAAGTCTGTGTTTCAAATATCAATCGACAATTAGTTGCACTCGAAAATAATATTGGTCATTCAAAGACATCCATTATGTGTGAGCGAATAAAATTAATCAATCCAGAGTGCAAAATAAATAATATAAATAATTTTTTTACCGCTGAAACAGCGACAAAGATCCTCAACAAAAAATATGACTGTGTAATTGATTGTATTGATAATCCAAAAAACAAAAGCTTATTAATTGCAGCTTGTAAAAGAACTAAAACTCCAATCGTAGTTTGTGGTGGGTCTGGCGGCAAGAGAGATCTTAGTAAAATAAAAATTACTGATTTAAATAAAGCAAAGGGTGATCATCTCATCAACAGTGTTAAAGAATTACTTATTAAAGACTATAATTTTCCCATACAAATTAAGCCGTTTCGAATTAAATGTGTATATAGTGATGAACAAAGATTTTTCCCTCAAAAAGATGGAAGTGTTTGTACTGTAAAAAATGATGATATAAATGGAAAACTCGATTGTGCTACTGGTTTTGGAGCTGCTAGTTTTATAACTGGCAGCTTTGCTTTTCATGCTGTAAATGAAGCCATACAAATTATTCTAAAAAATGATAAACCTACATAGTCATACTATAAGTGAAAACAGTATATTTAATATTGATATTCGCAATATTAAAGTTCCAAGTTCAAAATTTTCGATAGGAATTCATCCTTGGTATATTGAAGATATAAATCTCTTATCCTCCTTGGTAAATATGAAATTACACGCAAGTAACCCAAACTGCATTTTATTAGGCGAAATGGGATTAGATAAAGTTAGTAATATTTCTTATAACAAACAAATTCATGTTTTTGAGGCTCAAATAGATCTAGCTAATAAGCTTAACATGAATATTATCCTTCATTGTGTAAGAGCTTATAACGATATCGTTTTTTCTCTAAAAAGGATGAACTTTCAAAATTATTTTATTTTTCATGACTATAATGGAGATTTAGAAACAACTCGTAGCCTATTAAAGCAAAAGTGTTTTTTTAGTTATGGAGATAAATTATTTAGAGAAACAACCAAGGGATATAAATCTTTAGATTTTATACCTCTGGATAGGATATTTCTAGAAACAGATGAATGCATTCATTCAATTAGTGATGCCTACAATGAAATGGCCAACATTAAAAATATTTCAAAGTTAGAAGTAATAAATCAAATTAAATCAAATTTTTCTAAATTGCAGAGTTGATAAATGTTGCAACTTCTTCTGCCCATTTCTTGGCAGTATTTATAGCTGGATTACAATTAAAATGGATTCCGTCACAATGAACAGCCTTAAAATGTCTTGAATTATAAAAATCACATTGCTCACCTACCACTTCTAACAGATAACTATAGAGAGTGTCTTGTTGAGCATCTGGCTTTTTAATACTATCTGGAGGTCCAATCCAAATGCATTTCATATTATTTTCAGAAACAAGTTTAAGCATGGCCTTTATTGAATCTTGTCTCATTTTATATGAAGAGGGAATTATAGTTCCATCAGATTTTGCTATAGTTCTTAAATCATTAGCACCCAGTGCTATTACAGCAACATCTGGTTTTACTACACCTGATTTTTTTGACCACTCAGAATGATAAGACATATTGGTTACAAAATCTTTATACTTAGGAACGCTAACCTTCACTCTCCAATCTGTAGGATTAGGATTTGTAAAATCCACGCCATCTAAATGAGCTGCATGATAGGCACCACCACTTAGTTTGAAATCATTTGCATTTATCCAATGATAAGCAGCACTTGAAGAATGTCCAAAAACGGCGACATTATGATCTCTTTCTAAATTTTTTTTGATAAAAGAACCAAAAGGTCCAGCTGTATGAGAATCTCCTACAAAAAGGATATTAGCTGAGTAAGCATTGTATAGAAGAAACAAATTAATCAGTATTAACTTAGAAATCATGATTTAATCTAATATTGATCTCTGTAAAATTCAAGTGAAGTGTAAAATATATAGTTAATTTAAACTAAGAATAAAATCTTTAATTTCATCTCTAACTCGCCTGTAAACACCTAAAATCTCATCTGAATCTTGAAGGTCTTTGCATAAAAAAGGTGGATCATCAAAACCGTGATGAATAACATCAACAGCTTTAGGGTAAATGGGACAGGTATCATGAGCATTTTTACAAACAGTAATTACCTTATCAATGGGTGAAGAGATTTCATCCATTAAATTAGACTCATGGCCACTGATATCTATGCCTATCTCAAGCATTACTTTTACTGCTAGTGGGTTTAGCCCATGCTTTTTAATTCCTGCTGAGTAAGCCTTACCAAGATCGGCCCTATAATGATTAAATAGCCCTTCGGCCATTTGAGATCTACAAGAGTTTCCAGTACATAGAAATAAATAATTCATATCAACCTATCTAATTATAATATTTACCCTATATTATAATTGCTTTTTACTGATGGACTATAAAAATATATAAGAAATAAGATTTTAACAAATTAGGGGTTTAAATGTTCAAATTTATAATTATATTTATTTTTATTTCAATCAATGCTCAAGCAAACTGTATCTTTGGTGAGGATACATGGGATTTAAAAAATAATAATCAAAAATTTAAAGTTGTAGCAAAAAAATCGATAGATGAAAACCAGTTCACTAATCAAGAAAAGTATTGGGCAATAACTCATATCTCTAAGGAGTATACTGAAATAACTTCTCTCGATCAATTTTTAAGATTAGAAGTACTTCGCTACCATAATGAACTTAATATCACTTATATTTACAGTTATGACCTAAAAAGATATTACGGGATTGTTAATACTTATCCTGGTGATACTGAAGTCGGATTAATAGTAGATGTAAGAACGAATCGATTTGTTGCTAATATAAATGATGGTTACATTAGCTGTTTTTAAACATCACTTGAAACACCTGGAATTCTATTTCGGTTTAAATATAAAACAATATTTGAAGATATTAAAATAAGAACCATCATAAAAAATAAAAAACCATCATCACCTTGAACGACAATTCCAAGTCTTGTTAGGTGAGCAAGAGCCGCCCCTAACATAATGGCCACACTTAAAGTTGCTCCATATACAGGGAGTACTTTAGTGGTAAGAAGCATAGCTGCTATTAATTCTAAAGATGCGATGATGTATCTGCCCACCGGCTCCATTTCTAAAACTTTAAAAACATGAACAGACATATCATAATCAGTTAGTTTTAAAAATGCCATATAGGTTAGAATTGAAGCCGTAAAAATTTGAAAAAACCATTTTAAAAAATTCATCTTTGCTCTCCCTTATAAGCAGAACTTTCTTCAAAATTCCATCGATTAGTCCTAGGTATTAAAAGATTTGATTTATCTAATTGCATAAGATTCTTTTTTCCTAGAGAAGCTAACATTTCTTCATGATCATGCGTCAGGTTATAGACATAATTCTTAACTCGCTCAGATTGTTTTTCAATATCAATACCTTTTGTAAGCGCTGGATTATGAGTTGTGATACCAACAGGACAAGTATTATTATTACAATGAAGGGCTTGAATACAACCAAGTGCCAGCATAAAGCCACGAGCTGTGTAACAGGCATCGGCTCCAAGGCTTAAAGCTACAAATTGCTTTCCAGGACTAATTAATTTTCCTGCGCATAAAAGTTTTAATTTATCTCTAACACCAAGGTCTTCAAGGATTCTATGTACTCTTGGAAGTGCTTCCATTAGGGGAACCCCAATATCATCCATAAAACTTCTAGGTGCGGCTCCTGTTCCACCTTCAGCTCCATCAATACTTATATAATCAGGAAAAATATTAAACTTTTTCATTGCTTCTACAAATTTTATAAATTCATCTTCTCTACCAAAACAAAGTTTTATTCCTGTAGGAAGCTCAGATACATCTTGTACTCTCTTGATAAACTTAACCGTTTCTTCAGGTGAACTACATTCGGTATGGTATTGTGGAGAAACTACATCTTGACCTTTAGGAACCCCTCTCAGTTTAGAAATCTCATCTGTAATTTTCTCTTTAGGAAGTAATCCTCCTTTACCAGGTTTTGCTCCTTGAGATAGCTTAATTTCAATCATTTTAATTTGAGGCTTACTAGCTAATTCCCTTAATTTGTCATCATTTAAAGTAGGCTCATCATCATTTCTAACTCCAAATTTAGCAGTACCCATTTGAAAAATAAGATCACAATCTTCCATTAAATGGTACTTAGGATATCCACCTTCGCCTGAGTTCATAGCAATTCCAGATTTCTTTGCACCCCGAGCTAAAGCTCTCACTGCGTTTGAACTCAAAGCACCATAGCTCATCGCCGAAATTATTATAGGCTTTGTAATTGTATAGGCATTTTTTATTCCTCTTTCTTCACCAAAAGTTAATTTAAAAGTTTCTAAATCTTCTTTATGAGTTGGAAACATTGAATGCCTAAGTTTGAACTCTCGATCAGAAAACTCTAACTGAGAGCCAAAGGCACTTGAAGAATCAACATTTTTTGCTTTCCTGTAAACCTCAGCTCTTTCAACTCTTGAAAAAGGTTTTTCCTCAGTATCAGATGAAAATAAATACTGTCTCATCTCTGGACCAACACTTTCTAAAATGTATCTTAGTTGCGCAATGAACCCAAAATTGGTTAAGAGGATATGTGATTTTTGAACATGCATATAATAGAAATTAATACAGGTAAGCATGAGAAAAGGAATGCTTAAAAAATTAAAATAGAAAGATAAATAATGTCCGGCCCAAAAGAAAAAAACAGTAAAAATAGGCAAACTAGTATTTGCAACTTTTGCGAAATTTTCTAAATTTACTACTAAACGTGACTCCATAATCTTCATCCTTGAATTTAGGCAAAAAAAAGGGTGCCTAAGCACCCTCTTTAATTTTATTTTAGTTTGCTAATATATTAAGTTTAACATTAACTTTATTATCAATCACATATTTATTTATCAATCCTTTAGCTGCATTACCAATTTGGTCAACTATAGATTCTTCTTTATCTGTATCCATTCTTTTGTTCCAAGTAATCCCGAAATCATATCTATCAATAATTCCTTCAGCTTGGATTTCTATACCTTTTTTACTCGATTTGATCTTTTTGATTTCTAACTCTACTTCTTTAGTCACACCCTTAAGAGTTAATTTTCCAAGAATCTTTTCTTTTTTATTTAACTTAACATTTCCTTTTGATTCAAAAGTCATTTTTGAAAACTTATCAGCATCAAAGAAATCTGGTGACTTTAAATGCCCATCACGCTTTTCATCTTCAGTGTTAATAGAAGCAATTTCAATTTCCGCTTTTATATCTTTAATTGTGTTTGCCTTACTATCAAAATCAAAAGAACCTGAAAATTTATCAAATTTTCCGTCAATCATTTTACCAATTTTGTATTTATTAATATCAAAACCTACTTTTGATGTTTTCGGATCGATTTTTTTTGTAGCAGCAAAAGCTATTGATGATAATAAAAATAATGCTAATACTAATTTCATTTAAACTCCTTTCTTACTTGTTAGTGTTATTTGTTATAAGCTTGTACATTTATATAATAGTGAGTTGTAACATATTATGTGATAAATACACCTATATATATATTGAACAGATCCCCTAAAATAGAGGTAAACATATGAAATTGCTAGTACTATTTATATTATTCTGTTTAAACGGTCTTGCAGATACAAAAAAAGCCGTTTTCGCTGGAGGGTGTTTTTGGTGTGTGGAGCCCCCGTATTATAAGCTTGAAGGTATAAATAAAACCACAGTTGGTTTTGCAGGTGGTCAGATAAAAAATCCAAGCTATTCCCTTGTTTCAAGTGGTAAAACAAGACATGTTGAAGCAATTGAAATTGAATATGATCCTAAATTAATCTCTTTTAAAGACCTTGTTTATATCTTCTTTAAAACCATGGATCCTACAGACAGTGCTGGCCAGTTTGTGGATCGAGGTTCTCAGTATAGACCTGTTATTTATTATAGTAATGAAAGTGAAAAGAAAGTTATAGATGCATATATAACAGAGCTAAAACAATCTAAAGTGTATAAAAAGGATATTACGATTGAAGTAACACCCTATTCAAATTTTTATGCCGCTGAAGATTACCACCAGAAATATTTTATCAAAAATCCACTTCGTTATAAATACTATAGGCACCGTTCTGGAAGAGATGAATTTCTAGAAAATGTCTGGGGTAAAAAGTTTAAAGAAGAACTAAAGAAAAAATATAAATATTTAAAATAATTTACTTAGAATACTTTTTAATGATCTTTGTATTTATTTCTTTGAGATCAAAATCTTTGATTTTTATTAGTTTTATATTTTTGTCTAAAATCTTTATTTGCTCATAAAATAATCTGCACGGGGCGCAAATAGCTAAGTGAAGATTTAATCTCATTCTATTGGCAAAAGTGAGCTTTTCATCGTTAGAAACTTGTATTGAAACTTCTTTACAATTATTAATGAATAATTCCATCATTTTCATGTATCTATCCAACCCTCTAGACATGTCCTGAGCTTCTGTTTTGCTCTAAAAACAAGTACCCTTAAGTTAGTGTGAGTAGTCTCTAAAATGTTACAAACTTCCTCTCCAGTAAACCCCTCTACTTCTTTAAGTAAAAAAGCCTGTTTTTGGATATGTTTTAATCCATTCATACATTCTTCTATCTTATCTAAGCTTTGAGCTTGGGCCGCAAATTTTTCAGGACTTTTTGGAGAATCTACCCAATGACCATATTGATCAAATTGATTTTCAATTACGGTATCAAATTCATCTAATTCACTATGCTTCTTTTTTGCGCGCCAAAACTCTTTAGCTTTATTGTATAAAAAACCAAAGAGATACGTTCTTATATGAGATCTTCCTTCAAATTTACTAATATTCTCAAAGAAGCTTGCCCAAACATCCTGTACCACTTCCTCAGCTTGATCACGATTAAGTCCAAGTCCAAAGGCTGCATTGAAAAGAGTTTTATTATACTTATCGACTAATAATGATATTGCGCTGGGATCTCTATCCTGAAGAGCTTTAAGGAATTTTGGGGAACTAAAATTATCCATATGAGCTTAATCCTCAGGATAGTCAACTTCTGGTTGTAAAGTAGAACCAGGAGGCAAGCCAATTTGGTCTTCATCTGTTGATGAAGGATAAGCAACAGGTTCATTAGATTCGAAACTATTATCTAATTCTTCTTCTGTTGACTCATTCATCTGCTCTCTTACTTTATTTTTCATATTAGCTTCTAACTCGCCTTGAAACTCTTCTCTAGAGGGCTCTTCATAAGAATCTGGATAACTCTTTGATTCAGGAGCTTCTCCATCATCTTCATCATAAAAATCCTGTGCAAAGACTTGGGAGATACAAGAGATGAATAAAAATACTAAGAATGCATTTAATTTTATCATTAGCTACCTTATATTAATTGACTCCTTATAGTATCCCCCTAAAGTGACAATCCTTCAAATCGAGACGGTCCAAAATACACTAAATATGGAAGAAATTTTAAGAACTTAAGCTATTTATGGGGTCAAAACGATCCAATAACTAGATAATTTTTACTATTTCCTTACATTTTTATGGTCAAGGTTGCCAATTTTGGATACTCGATGCAATATCAGGCAGTTCAATTAATCAGAGGGAGCAATATGAAGAAGTATCAAAAATTTATACCATTAACATTATTATTTGCTATGAGTGCACAGGCTAAATTGAGCTATATTCCAAAACTGGAAGTAGAGTTTAATGCAGAAATTGCAAAATCAAAATTAGAAAATACTTTAATTTTTAATAAAACTATTAAAGGTGATGTTAAAGGAATTTCATTTTTATCTGAAGCTCCAAAAAATTGGTTCAATTTAGACCCAGAACTAGATGAAGTTGAAGGTGTTTCAAGCGAAAAAGTTTATTCTGATTTGGGTATGCCTAATTCAAAAGATATTATCGTTGCAGTAATTGACAGCGGTGTTGACGTTAATCATGAAGATCTTCAAGGTAAAATTTGGATCAATGAAGGCGAAATTCCTAATGATGGAATTGATAATGATGAAAATGGTTATATTGACGATGTTTTTGGATGGAATTTTATTGGTGGATCTGATGGAATGGCAAAAATTGTAGAAAGCAAAAAACTGGCTAATGGCCTTAAATTAATTAAAGGTAAAAAATCAGCTCAAGTTGATCAAGATACGTTAGAAGTGACAAGAGAGTTAGTAAGATTAAATCAATTAAAAAAACAAAGAACTCTTAGTGCTTCAGAGAAAAAACTTTTAGATCAAGTTCAACATGAAGTGACTACAGAGTTAGCTAAATTTAAACCTGTTTTTGAAAAATACTCTTTAGGTCTTGAAAAATTTAAAAAAGCTGTAAAAACTGTAAAGATGAGAGGTTTTTTATTTAAAAAATTAACTTTAGAAAATATTACAAAAGCTAAAATTTTAACAAAAAAAGGTAAAGAGGCTCAAAAATACTTAATCTCGGAATTAACAGCAAATCATGATGAAGATTACTATCAAGTTAGAGTTGATTATTTTGGATCAATGGTAAAATATTACTATAATGAAAATTTTAATGCTCGCGCAGTGGTTGGTGATGACTATTCTAATCAAAATGAAAAGATCTATGGAAATAATGATGTTATTGGTCCAGATTCAAGTCACGGAACTCACGTTTCTGGAATCATAGCAGCAGTAAGAGATAATAAAATTGGTATTAAAGGTGTTGCTGAAAACGTAAAAATTATGGCCATCAGATGCGTACCAAATGGAGATGAGAGAGATAAAGACGTTGCTAACTCAATTAGATATGCAGTAGATAACGGTGCTAAAATAATCAATATGAGTTTTGGTAAGTCTTATTCACCCTATAAATCTGTAGTTGATGAAGCTGTTAAGTATGCAGAAAGCAAAGGTGTCTTACTCGTTCATGCTGCTGGAAATTCAAATCAAGATAATGATACAACACCAAATTTTCCAAATAAGAGAATTGCTGAAACTAGCCCTGTTTCAAACTGGTTAGAAATTGGTGCTTCTTCTTATAAAAAAGGAACTGAGCTTCCTGCTGATTTTTCAAACTACGGGCAAACGCAAGTTGATTTATTTGCTCCAGGTGTAGA
>CAYGTU010000033.1:0-20492 GCA_964352945.1 uncultured Bacteriovoracaceae bacterium | reverse complement strand
GGATTATCCATAAGATCCCATATTCATACTCTTTATATTTCAACATACAATGAAAAATGCAAAATATGTTTAAAATCATAAATAGAGGAAAAAGAGAAACAAGTCTTGTTCTAAAGGTCATAGATTCCCTCCAAAAGGAAAAAATAATTGTTTTAGAAAACTCATTTTAGGCTCAATACCTAATTTTTCCGGAAAGCTTTCCTTGTAAAGATGTGTACCATGGATTTTATCAAATATATTTAGATTCGCTCCATAATTAAAATTCACACGATTAGTATGGTGCCAAGCATGATCTATAGGTGTAGTTAAGCATAAGTATTTTGAAAATAACTTTTGTAATTTGGGATGAAAAAATTGAGTATGTCTCCACATATCGAGGGCAACGGTAAAACTTAATCCTAATAAGTAATATTCTGGATTAGCAAGCAAGAATAGCATGGCTCCGTTGATCCAAAAGTAAACAAGAGTGAATGAAGACCAAAGTGTATTTCTGGAGGTAACAAAAACATCAAAATTATTTGAAGTATGATGTACATAGTGGACTGGCCAAAAAGAATTTTTATGTAGAATTCTATGATTCCAATAGTACAAATAATCCACAACCACGAAATTTAATAAGAAAGAGAAAAGAGGGGAGATTTTTATTATCCCTGAATATTGTGGAAAAAATTCAAGAAAGAGAGTGAAAAACAATAAGGGTTGTAGATAGGGAATCAAAGTTCCTTGAATGAAAAGATTAGAAATATCTAAAATCCATGTTTGTGTATTTCTTTTAATCATCCCCAATCTAGATTTCTTATGAAAAACTGCAAAAAGAATCAAAAATATAAAGATAATATATAAATACATTTTAAATCCAAAACTCAAAATCATGTTCAACTAGTGGAAGTAATTTTGGATCTCTTCCCATTTGAACTTCTTCTCTTATTGACTCTATTAACACATGAACGATATCAGCTTTTGAGTTTTTAAAGTCTGTTCCATATTTTTTTATTACTTCGCCCTGAATATCCAATGCTTCAATATCTTGGTCAATTACAGACTGACCTTGGTATTTTACGATTGGAGCTGCAAAAATATTTATCCAACCAAATTTAAAAGTTAAATCTGTATAGACATGAGTGTTTTCATCATCAATCGGTATACAGTGGGAAGTAATATAAAACTCTTTTCCTGGTGAGAATATATATTCAACGCTCGTTATATTGGGCCCATGAAAATTATCTTGGTGAATAATAGGATCTTTCTTTGGATTTAAATACCATGAAAACCAACCCAAATTATCTGTTTCATTTTTATATTCAATTTTAACACTACCCTTTTCGCGTACAACTTTTGCTTTAATGTTTTCATTCTTTGAATCTCTAAAAATTTTATCATGTACAAAAACAGTATGAGGAACATCAACATAGTTTTCCGCACAGTTAGTTACATTGTTCTTAAATTTATTAAAGAGTCTTACTGTGTAATAGCCTTTTTCTTTGTATTTGGGCATTCTAAAAGGAAGATCTTGTACCAAGGGATTATCTTCAAGTTTCACATAAACAAAATCGTCTTGTTCAATTGTTAAATATTTTATTCCTCGTCTAGGACCTGGTTCTATTTTCTTATCACCTTCAGATGGAATTTTACAAACTATTCCATCCTTATCTAATACCCATCCATGATAAGGACATTGCAAGCAATTATCCTTAATACGACCAAGAGAAAGTTTGAAATTTCTATGAGGACATCTATCTTGTAATGCTATTGCAGAACCTGATTCATCTCTAAATAAGACAATCCATTCGCCAAGAATTGTTCTTCCAATTGGATGATTTGATGAAAGTTCACTTGATTTACAAGCAATATACCAATAATTTTTAAAATTAATCTTATTTTCCGAGATACTCAAGCTTTACGTCTCCATTGCATTTCATTAAGCATGATAGTCTTGTATCCTTCCCTTCACCTTTGCAAAGTTCTAAAACTTCTAATTCATCTGAACTAGGTTCATCTACACTTCCTGCCCCTTCGATAACTTTTACAACACATGTACCGCAAATCCCTGTGCGACATCCAAAAAGAACGGGTGAATTTGTCGTATCTAATACTTCACTTAGATTTTTTCCATCTTCGAGTTCGACTACGCATCCATTAGTAAACTCTACTTTCATGCTACACTCTTAAATTTATTTAAGCGGTTTATATTTGTATTTAAATGTTGATCAATTGTTGCCTTACACATAATTGACATTTTTTTATTATCACTTGATAGGTAGTCTAAGTCGTGAACATATTGAATATAACTCTCTCTTGCGACTTTATGTGTGTCATAAGCATTCTGAATACCTTGATTCATCCTACAAAAACATTTTTCCATCATATTTAAAGCTTCATCTTTTTTCATATTAAATATTGTTGACGTTAATATTTTATAAACTGTTTTATAAATGGCCGGTTCATACCAAAAAATACCATTCACAGTTGAATTGAAATTAAAATGATCTTTCTGGCACCCTGCTACTGATAAATTCGCAATATATCTCTCAAAAGCTGTTGGCGCTTTTAACGATTTGATAACATCATGACCTATTATAGTGGAACTATTAAAGTGGTATGATTCATCTAAAAAGTGATGATAACTAACCTTCGCTGGTATCGGTGCATTGTCCTGATCCGCATGTTTCACATAATATTGACTTAATTGGTGCTGAACAATTTTGCCATTTAATGTCCTAAGTCCTCTGATGGTTAAATACTGACTCGCAAGAAAAGCATTATTGGATGAAAGAAGAGCAAAAAAATTAATTTGTATTTTCTTCCACATCTCTTTCAATTTATTTGTATCCTGAAAAATCATCGTCTCTGTAGCAAAGTTTTTCATAGGATAAGTAAATAATCTTTCACCAAAAAGTTTTTCTTCAACTTGTTCACTAATTACTTTAAAAGAATTTATATGTGCTCTCTCTTGCATTGATTCTAAATCAAGCGTGTCACATACAATTTTGAAATCTTCTAACTGATAAAGTCCTGCTGCTGCTGTTTGATTAAGATATATCGTAGCTATTTCGGCAGAGATGATTTGTGAATAATAGCCTACCCAATAGAGTTGATTTAAAATAATTCTTTGGTGAGCTGAGGCTTGATCCCATAATGGAGAACCATAAAGTAGAGAAAACTCTTCAGGGTTCCAGTATTCATCTTTACAATTTTCGTAGTTAAAATCTTCAGCTAATTGATTTAAAGCTTCAGTATTATCCTGCTCTTTATTTCGACGTAAATTAAGCTCTACCTTTTTGTAAGTTAATTTGTCATCTAAGAGTGATTTATCTTGTACTTGATAAAGGTTTTTATTCAATTTTATTCCTCAATTTATTATTAATTATAGTTCAATTTATAATTTTAAACTACTAACTAAAATATCCTATTTGACACAAATCAATATAGGACTTAAATTTAGATCCATGAATAAAGTCTTTTTAAATTTTCTCATCTGGTTACTTCGAAATACTGTCTTAAAATGGTCATATAATTCATATAAAAAGAGTCTGGTAAATATCGAATCAAGCCAAGATGCTGTATTAAAGAATATTCTTAAATCATTATCTAAAACTGAATATGGGAAGAGTAATAACATTAAAGGAAATGAAAGCTACAAAGAGTTTATAAAAAAAATACCAATTAATACTTATGAAACATTAAGACCATTTATAGAAAAAGATTACAATCGATTTAATAAAAACATCCTACCCACTAAACCCATTATTTGGGAAAATACTTCAGGAAGTTCAGGAAAAATTAAACATATTCCCTATTCTTTAAATTTACTTAATAGTTTTAGAAGAATGTTTCTTTATTGGGTTTATGATTTAATCACGTTTGGCCCTCAGTTTAAAAGTTACAAGACATTCATATCCATTTCTGCTCCACTTGCTGAGAGCAATGGTTTTGATTCAGATTTAGATTACCTACCCCCAGGTGTTAACTTTTTTTTTGGTAAGCTTTTTGTATTTCCAAAAGAATTAAATGGAGTTAAAAATCCGCATCAGTTTCGCCTAATTTTAGCAAGAACCCTTGTTCGAACTAGAAACCTTGAAATAATTAGCATCTGGAGCCCTACTTACTTACTCTCCTTAATTGATTTTATAAATGAAAATAGAGAAGAGGTGCTTCTTGGCGAAAATATACCTTTAGGTAATTGGGAAAGTGTATGGCCAGAGTTAAAGCTCATATCAACTTGGGCAGATGGTAGTGCCAGTTACTTTATACCAGAATTAAAAAAATACTTTCCTAATATATATATCCAATCTAAAGGATTGCTTGCAACAGAGGCTCCGCTTACATTTCCTTCACTAAAACAAGGACAACTTCCACTTGCTAATTGTATCTTTTATGAATTCTTAGATGATCAAGGATATATCTATCGCTTACATGAATTAAAAGAGAATCATCTTTATACCATTCTTTTTAGTAATAATAGTGGGTTGTATCGATACAATATTTTTGATCAAGTAAAAGTGAAATCTTTTACCGATAATATTCCAAATTTAATTTTTATCGGGAGATCAAACAATATTAGTGATCTAACTGGAGAAAAGTTAAGTGAAGTCCTGGTGGAGGAAATATTCAAAAAAATTCTACCAGAAAATGAATACGCTTTTCTACTACCTTCGATGAAAGATGAATTAAGCTATTTTTGTGTTCACAATTCTAGTCTTAAAAATTTTCATGAACTATTAGACAAAGAACTAATGGGTATATTTCATTATAAACAATCAATTGAGCTAGGTCAGCTTAAACCCTTAAAGACTAAATATCAAAGTGAACCTATGAAAATTTATTTTGATTTTTTCCAAAGTAAGGGAATAAATTTAGGGGATATTAAATTTTCTTCTTTAGTTTCTAATATTGAAAATGCCCAAGGGATTCTTAAAGAGCTATATCCATAACTGGAGAGCATGAAGAAGGAGTATTGTTTCCGGCAGTATCTGTTGTAATAATTTTATAATAATATGAACTCAAATCAACTCCAGAAAATGAATCCGTCGCAGAAGCAGAAGATAATACCGACGTCGTTCCTTCAAAAGCAGTACAGCTAGAATCTGTATAATAGGTAATTGTTTGATTTGCCACGTCTGCAGAAACAGATGGCGACCATGAAGCCGTAACAGATAAACTATTATGAGGGCTCGTTTGAATCCACGATAAGCTTGTAGCACTCACTGGTGGAGTCGTATCAATAGTTACACCATTTGAACAAGATGACACTGATGTGTTTCCGGCGCTGTCCATCGAAGTTACAGTAAAATAAAAAGTTAAATTATTAATTCCGCCAGTAAAAGAATCTGATGATGAAACAGCCCCCAGCAATCCGCCATCCACATAAGAAATGGTACAAGCTGCATCTGTAAAATAGTTCACCCTTTGACTATTAAGGTCTCCCGAAGCTGAAGGGCTCCATGTAGGTGTTATCGTTGTTGAATTATATGGCGTAGTTTCTACCCATACAGGTGAGGTTGCTGCTAGTGGTGGAGTTGTATCCCCCCCAGCATTTAATTCCATTTCAGTTGAACAACCTGATAATGTAGCATTACCCGAAGTATCAATAGTATTAATATTGTAATAATAAAAAGATAAGTTTGTACCTGTTAATAAATATGAAGCTGTACTTGCAGGGAAGCTTAAAACTGTCCCCTCTGGAGTAGAACAAGTTGCATCTGTATAGAAAGTCAGTGTTTGGCTAGCAACATCTGTAGACGTTGATTTGTTCCAAACTGCATTTACTAGAACTGTATTATGAGGACTCGATTGCGCCCATCCCAGAACTAGAGCTGGATTTGGAGGTGTAACATCTGCTGTATTAATATGCATTAATGTAGAACAGTCTGAATCAGTTTCATTTCCGGCATCATCGATGGATGTTACCATAAAATAGTAATTACCAAGATGTGCTCCTGTTAATATATCTGATGTTTCTGTATTACCTAAATTTCTAACTGTTCCTGTTGAGGTCGTACAAGCACTATCAGTGAAATATTCTAGTCGTTGAGTAGTTAAATCTGAAGCAATTGATAAATCCCAAGTTGCGGTAACCGTTAAAGACATACTCGGACTTGTTTCTGCCCATGCAATGTTAGTCGCCTCTTCAGGAAAGATTATATCTGTTCCTTGAATAGTCATTTCATCCGAGCAGCTTGAAAGAGATGAATTACCATCAATATCATATGATTTAATTGTATAGAAATAACTCTCACTTGGAGTAACAGAGATTTCAAAAGTATCTTTATTAAATAATAAGATCTCGCTAATTCCTCTTGTTGTAGTACATGTTGAATCAGAATAAAAAGTAATAATCTGCAAATCTAGATCTGCTGAAACTGAAGGCGACCAATATGCGGTAACTGTAGTTGAAGATGCAACTGCTGGATTTGTTTCTTCCCAACTAAGACTTGTTGCATTTACAGGAGCTGTCGTATCGAGAATAAGATCCTCAGCCCCATTACATCCGTAAAGGAAACTAAGTATGATTAATATAAATATATTTACATTACTCTTCATATAAAATTAATAACTCCTATAGCATTATCGGCTATAAGCTATTGTAACTTGAGTAATTCGCTAAACATCAAATCAACATATTAACAGTATGTTAGATATATTTTTCTTGATTCAATTTACCTAAAGTGGCTATAGAAATGGCCAAAATTTATTGTTTTTATGCTAATTTTTTAGTCAAAAAGCTTATTTTGCTTACATCATTCCAACCCTAAGTGTCTAATATCACTAATCAGAAATGGCATCTTGTTTGCTTTATATAAAGCATGAGAAATTGGGGATTGGTACTAAGTTTAATTTTAAATACAACAGTGGTTTTTAGTAACCCTGTAGAAAAAGTCACTTGTGAAGAGTTAAAAAATTCTGCTATCGAATCACTTAATCAAAAATCTCAATCACTAATTGAAAAAGAAAAAGAAATCTTTCATGTTGTTACAAGTGAAATGGATTCATTCAGAGTCAATAATGTAAATATTTTTAATTCTCGTTTACGAACTTATAATGAAGCCTTAAATAAGCTAACAATATGGGAAGGTAAAAATCCTAACTACCAAGAAGAACTAAAAAAATATGATCAGACTACTGGCCTTCCGGCTTCCTATTTAGAGCTTCAAAAACTAAGTGATAAAGTGGTTCAAACAAATGAAACATTATCCAATGCTTTTGTTGCGAGCACTCGAATTTTTATGAATAAAAATAAATTGTATAAATATAAATACAATGGAAAACTTGATAACTACCAATTTAATATCGATGAATTTTCCAATGGAAATTCCTATAAAACACTTTTCTCTAACACTGTAAGAACAGATAGTGGAGATGTTTTTTTACTAGATTCGTCTGGACCTACAGTCATAGCTCACTTAGATATATTTTCTCCAAATGTTCGCGCTGTGGAATTAGATGCTTTTTTTAATCAAAGAAACTTAGCGTTTAAAAGAAAATTTGAAGATATTGAAACTAAAGATCAATTTTGCTTTCTTAACCCAGATGAAGAAATTAAGTTAATTAGAACTTCAGTTAAGCTTCATTATAATTTAGAAACTAAAACTTACTTAACTGAATACATCATTACTGGACAGGATAAAAACGGGATTCTTCAAGATTTATACACTGGTTTTGACAATGAATTTATTGCTGAAAACTTTCTTATTCCAAAGGATTGTAACCCTATTACCCTTGGTGATGAGATTATGAGAAACAGAAATATTAGTTCTGATACCATCAAACATATGCAGCAATTTGAGGGAATCAAAATTGGTGGCGAAGGTTATGGAAGTGAACTAGACAATGAAACAATAAAAAAGCTAGGCATAGAAGACTCCTCTTCTCCAAAATAAAATCGTTAGAAATTTATTCGTATAAATTTCTAATCGAAGTTAAGACAGCAACACCTTGATCAAAAAGAGATTCTTTAGATCTACCTCTTGAATTATTTAGTTTGATATCCCTTGGAGTCTCATGAGTTAAAGCATGAAGACCATAATTTTTTACCATTACGATTCTTGCCATTCCTGGATCACCATTTGAAATTTCAAAGTTACCAAATTGGAATGGATCATATTGCTTTAATTCATCAATAAATTGTTGTTGATAAGCATAATAACTTCTACCTCTAAAATTCTGATCAACTCTATAGATGAAGTCAGTTGTAAAAGATCCATGCATATCTAAAACGATAGAAATATTGCTCACTTGCTTTAATAAAGTTCTAAGGTGAGCATGATAAAGTTTGATCTCATCAATGTCCCCTGCTGGATTATATGACCAACTTCTATTTAAATCGCGTCCATTTGCATTGTATCTTGTTTGAGCTTCAGCCCCATCTGGATTTACCATTGGATATAAAACTAATTGATGATCTTTAAACCAATCTAAATTTTTAGTTAAAAGCTCTTGCATAAAGCCTTCAATAATCCAATTTGCAGTTCCTTCATCACCGTGGTGACGGCCAAACATCACAACTGTCTTTTTTGTTTTGCTCATATTAATTGGGTAAACAGCATAAAGCTCTCTGCCTTGAAGACTTTTTCCCACAGAAACAATTTGATAACCCAATTGAGTCATCGTCGATTTAATTCTCATAAGCATTCTTTGAACATGAGCGTATCTGTAATATTCGATATAAGTTTTATTATACTGAGTGAAATCACCATTAATTTCTTCAATTTCTAAATTATGAGCTACCTGAACTTTGTAGATTGCTTCTGGATTATACTTTGATACATAATTTAAAATATTATATCGACCATCTGTATTTGAAACAAAGACTCTACCCTTAATAAACTTTAGGTCTCTACCTTTAACTTCTGCTTGGTGTGTACACTCAGCTAATGCTACTGAAAGGTTTAATAATAGAACTGATATCAATAAAATAAATTTCATTTAGGCTCCTTTGTGCACAGAATTAATTTAGCGGAGAGCAAATGCTTTGAAAAGAGGTTTTTCCAATTATTTGCACCTAATATCTTGTACTTGCTTATATAATTTTGATATTTATAATGGTTTTATGATCGATTATAGATATCTAAAGGCATTTTTTTATACGGCCAAATATTTGAGCTTTTCAAAGGCAGCTTCTGAACTTCATATTGCTCAATCAGCAATTTCAAGACAGATCAAATTATTAGAAGAATCTATTAACAACCAGCTATTTATTAGAAGTTCAAAAAAAATTATTTTAAGTGAAAAAGGAAAAGAACTTTATAAATCTCTTTTAATATTTGAAAAAGATTTAGAAGCCATTTCTGATGATAACAAAACACTCAATATAAGAATAGGGATTCTACACGGCCTTCTTGAAGTTTGGTTTGTAAAAGTACTCTCTTTAATTCCAAAAGATATTCATGGCTCAATTTCTATAACGATTGACTCTCCTGAAAATCTAAAAGAAGGAATTCAAAATAATAAGTACGATTTGATTTTTAGTAACAATAATATTCAATCTGAAATCCTAAGCTCATTAAAGTTTGAAAAAGAAGAATTTAAAATTGTTTCTAAAAAAGAGATTGATGTAAAGAATTTATCTGATTATACATGGATCGTTTATGATCAGTTTGATAAATTATTTGATATATCTAAGAAACATCCAGACAAAATCGTTTATATAAATTCAATCACAGCGATTAAAACCCTTGTTGAACAGGGACTTGGCATTGCCATTATTCCTGAACATATGCTTAAAGATAACGACAAGCTTTTAAAGTATGATCATAAAAAACTTTATAAAGCTGAATTATTTTTAACAACTTTAAATTACCAAAAAATGCCAACTCAGATTGAGTTACTAAAAAGTTTAATATTTAAATCTCTAGAGTAATTAATGCAATTATCTGATTCTAATAAGAAAATTTTCCTTACACTAATAGTTGCTATTATTAGTATTCGTATTTTAACTCTCGGTTTGTATCCTCTTTATGATTCTACTGAGTCTCGTTATGCTGAAATTGGAAGAAAGATGTATGCCTCTGGAGATTATATCACTCCAATTCATAGAAACGGAAAACCCTTTTGGGGAAAACCTCCTCTATCTTTTTGGTTAACTGCTCTTTCATTTAACATATTTGGAGTTAATGATTTTGCAGCAAGATTTCCTTCTATGTTATGTATGATTCTTGTACTTTTATTAACCTTCTACTTTGCAAATCGTGTGAGGGGACCTGATGCAGGAATCGTTTCAAGTTTAATTTTATTATCTACTGGCCTCTTTTTCATTGTAAGTGGTGGAGTAATGACAGATCCTGCTCTTGTTGTTGGAACGACCCTATCAATGCTTTCTTTTTATTTTGCCATGAAAGAGAATAATAAACTTTTTGGTTATTTATTTTTTGTGGGAATTGGGATTTCTCTTTTAGCAAAAGGACCTGTTGGAATTGTTTTAACAGCTATGCCATGTGGTCTTTGGGTCATCATACTTTCTCGTTGGAAAGAATTTTTCAAAAATCTTCCTTGGTTTTCAGGTATTTTACTTGGGTTATTAATTTCTGTTCCTTGGTACTATCTGGCTGAACAGAAAACACCAGGTTTTTTAGAATATTTTTTAGTGGGTGAACATTACAAGCGATTTGTTGAAAGTGGATGGAAGGGGGATCTCTATGGCAATGCCCACAATAAACCACTAGGAACAATATGGATTTATCTTTTACAATCAACTATTCCATGGTCATTTTTACTTTTAAGAAATATATTTAAAAAAAGTGTGAGAGAAAACACTTTTAAAAAGAATCTTCTATTAGATGATTGGTTTTTATTTTTACTTTTATGGGCGACTTCGACTTGTATCTTTTTTTCAGTCGCTAAAAATGTCATTCAACCCTATGTACTTCCTGCACTTCCAGCTTTTGCTATATTAATGTTTGAATTACTTCATTTAGGGCTAAAAGAACTAAAGGTTAAAACAGTTATTACTGTTAGTTTGATCATGCCTATTTTATTTAGTGTAGCTATTTTCATTCCTAAAATTGAGCAAAAGCAAGAATCTCAATTTGAAATTGTCCGTCACTTTAAAGAATTAGCCAAAAAAGATTCTAAATTAGTTTATATTTGGCAGCGCCCATATTCCGCTTCTTTTTATACTGATAATAAAGCCATGCTCATTACATATCCGAATGAAGCGGCTCAGTTACTTAAAAATAATCCTAAAAACTATTTTGTTTTTAAAGAAAGACAATTTGATCGTTTTAAAGACTTTATTGAACAAAATTTAAAAATCGTTAAAAAATACAGAAATTATTATCTAATGGAAGACAAAGAGTGATCGTAAATAATACCCCTCACTTTCTTATTTCTAGAGTTGATAATATTGGTGATGTTGTTCTAACCTTACCCGTTTGTGGTTTCATTAAAAGCCAAATGCCTGAAGCCAGAATTACTTTTTTAGGAAAAACCTATACTAAAGATATTGCTTCTCAATCAAAATTTGTAGATAACTTTTTAGATTATTCTGAATTGGAGAAGAAATCTGACAATGAACTTACTTCAGTGTTTGCAAGCTTAAACATTGATTACTTCCTGCACATTTTCCCCAATAAAAGACTCGCTAAAATTGCTAAAGCTGCCAAAATAAAAAATAGGATTGGAACTTTAAATAGACATATTCACTGGCTAACTTGTAATCATTTACCTCGAGTTTCAAGAAGTAATTCAGATTTACACGAATCTCAACTTAATATTCAGTTATTAAAAACTATTTTTTTAGATAAAGTTAATATTCACTTAAATGAAATTCCTAAATTATATGGTTATGAAAAATCTCAAGAACAAAATGATTTAATTGATAAATTAAAATTCAATCTTATCCTTCATCCACTTTCATTCGGATCGGCTAAAGATTGGCCGTTAGCCTGCTATAAAGATCTCATTAATAAAATAGATTTAAATAAATTCAAAGTTTTTGTAAGCGGAACTCTAGATGAGCAAAAGGCAATGAAAGATGAATTATTAGATCCATGCAAAGATAAAATTACAGATATTACTGGTGCATTTAGCTTAAAAGAATTTATTCAATTCATTTCTCTTTGTGATGGAATGCTTGCAGCAAGTACAGGCCCACTCCATATTGCTTCTGCCTTTGGTTTAAAGGCACTTGGTTTATTTTCATTTAAAAGACCTATTCATCCTGATCGTTGGAAACCAGTGGGATTTAACTCAAATGTCCTAGTAGAACAGTCGGAAAACTCTGTAAAATTTTTAGATATACCCGTAGAAGAAGTTCTAAATAAGATAAATTCTTGGAGATAAATTTCCTATTTTTTTTATTTTACTATCTCTAGTGTTAAAATAATTAAATGTTTCGAATAATATTTATTATTCACTTACTCCTTTTTCCTCTCCTAGCAAATGCTTGGATGATTGGTATAGGTCAAGGTGGATTAACTCCTCATTATACAAGTGTTAAGAAAAACTATTGCAATCAATGGAATGATTCAGGTGTAATTTTTAATAAAAGTACCTATGTAACCTTTGGTAAAGGTGAATGGATGTTTTCTATAATGAATGGAAATGATTCTATCTGTAGCCCTATTAAAGGATTTTTTGCGGCTTGGGGATTTTATTTTTCTGAAAGATGGGACATGTCTGTCGTTATGGGTGGATATGAATATGACCAAGATGAATGGGATGAATACGAAGCCAAAAATAATACCGGTGTTACAACTCCTACTCCCACGAGAATTGCTTTAAATGATTTCACTTTTGCTCCTGTTCTTGCTCTGGGAATTCGATTTCATTTGATCCGAGGAGAATCTTGGTCATTATTACTTAATAATTTAATCACCCCAATAATTTCAAATCACTCTTTAATGCTTGAATGGCGATTTCAGTAAAATTAAAAAATAAAAGGAAATGAAACAGAAAACAAAACGGTTCTGTTTTCTAGATCTCCAGATAAGTCTCTAGTGGGTGTATTTTGAATTTCATACTCATCATAGTATTGTCTAACTATTTCAACATTAAAAAATAAGTTACTAGTATACCTATAGCTTACTCCCCACTTGTCGAAATTTCCGTAATAAAATCCATCCGAGCCTTGCTCCATTTGCATACCTGTTGTACCAAATGAATACCAAAATCTCATACTACCGGCATGGATTCCCAAGACCCAACCAATATCCATAGCAAGATAATCGTCAGCAATATTATCAACATAATTTTTTTCATAATCTTGAGACATTGCTCTTACGTCAACACCCAATAAAAAAGTATCATCTACATATGCTAGTCTCGTACCAAATGATAGGTTTGTGAAATTCCCATCCTCTCTATTATTATTATTAAAGAATGTTCCTTTTCCATAACCAAGACTTGGCTCGAAGAGAAAATAAGCTTGAGTGTTAAAAGAAGTAATTAAAAACAGAAGAAGTAGTCCCTTTTTCATATAAAATTTTTCGACGGAATGGACGTTTTCTTAAATAAAAGGAATAATTTCTCCTAATAGGGATTTTTTTATAGGGTGATAATGCTAGAAAATTTCAATATCAATAACTTTAGTAAAATAGTCTTCTTAACAGGAGCTGGTATCTCTGCAGAATCAGGACTTTCTACATTTAGAGATAGTGATGGTCTTTGGGAAAAATTTCCTATTGAAGAAGTGGCCACTCCCCAGGCGTGGAAGTTTGATCCCATTAAAGTTTGGACATTTTACTCTCAAAGAAAAGAGCAAGCCTATAAATGCAGCCCTAATAGTGGTCATCACTTACTTAGTAAGATGATAAATTCTGATCCCCAAAATAAAACCTTAATTACGCAAAATATAGATTTTTTACACGAGCGCTCTCTCAATCATTTAAATATTTATCACATGCATGGAAGAACATTTGAATCAATATGCTCTAAATGCAATAAGTCTTACTGGGATTTTAATCTTTATTTTGACTTTAATTCCAATCCAATTCGTGAGGTTTTAAATCCCTTTTCAATTGCAAATGAACAACTTAAAAATTGTGAATTTAAAAGAAATTCTGATGGGCTTCCTTTAAGCGCTTGTTGTAATGATCTTATTAGACCCGACATTGTATGGTTTGGAGAAATGCCTAAATTCACTATTGATATACAGGAAAAATTAGGTACAGCCGATTTATTCGTAACCATTGGAACCAGTGGGAATGTTTATCCGGCAGCAGGATTCCTAGAATCGGCCAAATATTATGGGGCAACCACTCTATGTATAAATAAAGAAGAAATCCTCCAACAAGATAAAGTTGATTATTTTTTTAAAGGAAGCGCCTCAGAAGGTCTTTTAGCCTTATCTTCCCCTTGACGCGTCGTGCCCTTCTAAGAGATTTTCAATTGAATTTTCTGGTAAGATTTAATATACTTTGCAACATAACCTGTTGAAATTTTTTAGGAATCAAATGGAAGCTAGACTCGTTCTTTTTTTAATCTTTATCTCTCTAATTTTAGGAATCGCTTCTTTAAGTGGATACAAGAATTATCATAACGATAATAGAGATTTAAGCTTAGCCGGCTATAATAAAAACGAACAAGACAAAAAAGTACTCGCTGAAGAAATTGCTCAGATGAATGCTCCCGCAGAAGTTGTTGCTTCCGGCGAATATATCCTTAAATTAAATACTGCATCTCTTAAAAGAGCTCATGAGATTTTTACTGGCTCAGGTGAATGCCTAAGATGTCATGGTGCCAACGGTGCTGGTAATGCAAAAGAAGAAGCACCATTAATCGCTGGTCAATATGATTGGTATGTTCAGGATCAATTAACTCAAATGAAAGCTGGTACAAGGTCTAATCCAAAGATGATGGAATTTCTTCAAAAACTTTCACCACAGGATATAAAAGATTTAGCTGAGTATGTTAGTAAGTTAAGAATCGAAATGAAGATTCAATAACCAAAACTTAGCTGAAAAATCTTCCCCCTAAGACTTAATATTTTATAATCGTTTATCCTAATAGTATGAAATTACTAATATTTACGATGTTTTTATGCGTAGGCACAGAACTGATCTGGGCCATGGATAATAATGAAACCGTAGATAGTAAAATCATTAAAGTAATGGACGAAAATATTATTGTTCTCAATCGTGGTGTTGAAGATGGTATTAGTCGTGGTGATCACGGAAAAATAACTCATACAAACGGTTTTATTGCTCGAGGTATTGCTGTAAATACCGGTATGATGACTTCTCACTGGAAAATATATCGAGTAGCTTATCCAGAGAAAGTCTCAAAAGATTTAACCTATACTTTAACCAATATTAACTCTTCAAAAATTCCTGAAAAGTATGCTGACTTTAAAGAAGAAGATACTTCTGAAGAGTACAGAGATACCCCTGAAAATGAATTAATTGAAGAAGCAAAAGAGAAGGCAACTGAAAAAATTGCTGTCGATTTACCTGATGATCTAAGTGATCATGGCTTAGAAGAACCCGAAAAACTTAGTTTTGCAGATGAGCAATTTAATGGAGAAGTTTTCCTTAATGATTTAAGAAAGTGGGCTATTACCTTATCCGCAGCACCACTCTCCTATAATACAGATCGTGGTGATAGGAATTTAAATTATTCAGTAGGAATCAATAATACGGCCAATGAAAAATATGAACTAGGAATAAATGCTTCCAATAGTTTTAATTACACGCTCCAAAAAGATTTTTATGGCAAAGTTACAGAAACAAAATCTGCTGACGAAAGTCTTTCCATAGCATTTGCTATTACTAGAGTTACCGAAAGATTAAGTTGGACTGCTGAATTATCATGGAGTAAATCTTTTCAAGATGACAAAATGACTGGAGGTAGCTCTGATATAAAGCCCTTTGGTCTTCGCTACGCCATCGTCCAAGCAGCAAGAGGTAGCTGGAATATTAGTTGGTCTCCTTCTTATACAAAACAATATTCCGTAACTGAAGACTTTAATGGAAATGAAAAATTAGAAGAAAATATACTTCTTAGACATTACATTAATACAGATTTTTCCTTTCGATTTAATGAGAAATTTGATTTTGCCAATCGTTTTTCTTTTGCACCTATTCAAGATACGGTTGATTGGGGAAAATTTGATTTTAAAAATGTTCAGTTAAATAATGACTTTAATTTAAATTATTATGTGAGTCGTTATTTTAATATTTCATTTAACTATAATTATCGATATGACATTACTCAAGCAGCTTATGGTTTTGCGAATGAACATATCTATAGTACAAATTTTAATTTGAATTTTGAAATTTAAGTAAATCCACTAATGCTTTCGGACTTTGATCTTTTTTAAAATAAGCTAAATATTCTATATTACCCTGCTTACCTTCAATGGGTGACTGATCTAAACCTACAATGGGATAATTATTTTCTATAAACCAACTAATTACTTCTTCTAAGACTTCAAGCCTAACCTTTTCAGTTCTTATTACTGCATCTTTACCTAGACGTTCTAGCCCTGCTTCAAATTGAGGTTTAATTAATACAATCAACTCTCCATCATCTTTTACTAGATCAAAAATATTATGAAATACAAGTCTTAAAGAAATATAAGATAAATCACTAACTGCTAAATCGACTTTTCTACTTAAGGTGAGCGGATTTTTAATATTAAAGCCCTCGATGTTTTCAACTCTAGAATCACTTAAAAGCTTTGGGTCTAATTGATCATGCCCAACATCCACAGCATAGATAAACTTTGCTCCATTATTAAGAAGTACTTCTGAGAAGCCCCCAGTACTTGCTCCAATATCAGCACAAACAAATCCATCTGGATTTACTGAAAAAACATTTAAAGCTTTTTCTAGTTTATAAGCTGCTCGAGAAACATAAAAAGTATTAGTTAAGATTTCTAAATGACAATCGTTGTTTACGTTGGTGCCAGACTTTAAAACAATTTTCCCGTCAACTTTTACAAGAGATTTTTCGATTAAAATTTTTGCCTTAGATCTATTCGCTACAATTTCTTTTTCAACTAAAAGTTGATCTAGCCTAACCTTCAAGATCAATTTCTCCAACAAATGATTTTTTAACTGATCCAATAAGGAATCTTTTGTTATCTTTAAAAAGTATTCTAATATTTCCACCAGATGTTTGAATATTGACCAGATCCTTCATGCCATAAAATTCACACGCTGCAATTGCGCTGGCAACACAACCCGTTCCACAAGAACGAGTTTCGTCTTCAACTCCTCTTTCATAGGTTCGAAGTGAAATGCTGGATTGATTTATTTTTTTTATAAAATTTATATTCGCTCCAGCATGTAACTCTGAAAGGTTTCTATAATTTCTCCCGTATTCCACAAAGTTTTTCTCTTCAAATCCTTCAGACTCAATAACAACATGTGGAACACCTGTATTTAGATATATTTTTCTCTTTTCAACAATCTGACCCAAGGAATACTTTTTTTCATCATATAACTCAGTCATTTCTACAAAATATTCATTTTCATAAATTCCACCTTCATAAACTCCGTTGAAAGTAGAAAATTTCACATGATCTTTCTTAAGTTCTTCACAAGCTAGAGAAACTAAGGCTCTCGCTGCGTTTCCACACATTTCTGCCTCAGAACCATCAGCATTATATATCTGCATAGAATAATCATACTTATCGCTTTTATTAATCAATACAACGCCATCGGCCCCAATGCCATCCCTACGATCACAAAGCTTGGCAGAGACCTTTCCATTGATTTGGGAAGCTGCACCATCTCTATTATCGAAGATCGCAAAATCGTTTCCTGTTGCTGAATATTTTGTAAATTTTAGTTTCATGACACTGCGCCCCTAAGCATTTTATTAAAGCTTCACTCTAAGGTTATATTTTTGATTAACAAAGGAAAAGTTTTTTTGTAGATTGTTACTCTAAAACAAATCCAACTTCGGGGCATTAGCTCAGTTGGTTAGAGCCCCCGGCTCATAACCGGGTGGTCGCAAGTTCAAGTCTTGCATGCCCCACCATAATATATAAAGCCTCTGTTTAATCGCAGAGGCTTTTTATTTCCCACTCAAAAATAAAAACTGATTAAAAATACACGCTTATAAATTTAGATGTTTTCCATCTCTTGCATTTCATTCAATCAGGAGAATGTATGGATAATTTTAGAATTGAAAAACCTTTTGAAACGAGACCACCAAGACTGAGGGATTTAGTGAATGAATATGTTATGGGAGATGTGTGGATTAGAGACACACCTTTTGGGCCAGTCACTGATTCACTCCGAATTGCTGAACATTTTGAAATGAGCCATTTTCATACTTTGAGAGCTATCGATAAATGTTTAAATGAATTATCCATTCAATCCAAATTTGGATTGAATAAAAACTTTATTGAAAACAGCTACTTAGGTGGTGCCAAAGGAAAAAAGAGGAAGACCAGAAAAGTTGATATCAGTGAGTTTGGCTTAACCTTATTGCTTCTCTATATCAACACCCCGAAAGCCAGAATGATTTCAGCAGAAATTCTTTACAGATTTTTTATTTTAAAGACCTATATTGCTGGTCTTAATGAAAATCAGATTGGTGCTTTAAAAGGTTATTACCGAAAAAGGATGGATAACTGAAAGAATGCCCAATATGGCCGTTTGAGAGAAACGTTTTGATTTAGTTGTTATTATAACGAATTAAGTGCTGGATAATAATCTAGTTGTTTAGTGTCAATTTCCCATTTTTCACTTAAGGTTACATAAACTTGATGAATAAAGTTAGAAAGGTTTTCAAATTTTCCAGTTTTAGAGAGTAAGCCTGACGAAACCTTTGCCCTAATTAATATTCTTTGTCTTATAGTTGCTGTACCTCTTTTTCTATCTGCCAATAGTGCTTCTTCAAATTGATTTTCTGTTGAGCGAAGAAACCAAAACATACAAGCGATTGCCATTTGTTCTCGGTAAGCAATGTCATCCAAGATAGCGGGCAGATAGCTTCCTAAAGTTTCTCTATATACAAGGTTCCCACTTTCTATTAGAGATTCAGGAATATCCCCAACACACCAGCAACTTGGAAACCTCATTAATAAATAAGCTGCATCTACAAATATATTTGCATATGCTGACCTTTCAAAGTCATAAATTTTCATTTCTCCGTCAACGACTTTACAATTATCAGGACAAGGGTCCCAGTGAACAAAACCATAAAACTCACTTGGGTCTAGTATCACTTCTAGTATTTCTTTTAATTCATTTTCAATGTTACTAGATAGCTCAATTTTTAATTTTTTTGAAATCTTTTCGAGATAAAGACTATAGTCATGAAGAGATTGCTCTACTCCATCATCTTTTATATACCTATGGTTAAAAGAGCTGCAAATTTGATCAAATTGACCCTGCCTATTTAATGTTGATCCATGAATATGTGCTAAAGATATCATTAATTTTTTTATAGTTCCCTGAGCACTTTCATAAGAATCCTCAAAGAGGATTTCATTAACTTGCTTACCTTGACCGACGTCAGACATTACAAATGATACTTTTTCTTTATCAGAAGAAATAAACTGAGGAACTATATTTCGTAAGGAATTGATTCCACTTAAAAACTCTAAACATATAAATTCATTTATTATTCCCTTTTTAAGTTTCAACTCTTTGCTTTTATCAACATCTTTAAATGATTTTCTATAAAAAGTATTACCATTTTTATCCTGGACTAGAGAGAGAGTAGAACGTGCTCTATCAATAGTTTTAATAACTTTAAAGTTCATAGTTTCAAACCCTCATTTTTTATCACAATTCTTTTTTACATAGTATAATACTTGTTGTCTTCTAATTAATTAAACTGAAATAAGTGCAATTATAAGCTCAGCTTATAATATATTAAACATTTTAATCCATTTGCCTTCATTTTTTGATTTATTTAAATCTGGTAAGTCTAAGGAACTATTATCTTTAAGATAGTAGTAAAAGAGTTCAAAATCTTCAAAAGTAAACATTTTAAATAAAAAGGGATATTCCTTTCCGCTTTCTTCTTCGAGTATAAAACGACTTGTAGTCATATCTCCAATGAACTGAGCATTACTAGTTTTTAGATTTTTAATATTAATTATTCTTCTACCTAACTTTAATTCATCACCCTCTATTACAATCTTTCCATCCTTGCCAAACAAAAGCATTAAGGACGGAGTAACTATAGCTACTATGAAGAAAATATATTCCCAAATTTCAATGACTTTCCCCTTGTTTTGTAAATAAGGAATTCCTAAAAGACTCACAAGTAGAGTCACTCCCAAAAGTATTTTGCTTCCTTTTCTCATATCATATCTAATTTCTAATCTGTTAATGCTCATTCCAGTGCTTCTATCCATGGGATTATAAAAATTCAGTAATTATAATGAGGTTATATCATATCACTAAGAGAGATTATCAGTGCATTTTTTTTATGAAATAACGCTCAACTAAAGCACATAATCTATATGGAAGAAGTGCAATTATTCATAATCTCTCTAACTGTCCTCTGCACCCCGAGGGTTATAAATTTCTCACTCAAGAATAAAAACTGATTAAAAATACACGCTTATAAATTTAGATGTTTTTCATCTCTTG
>CAYGTU010000032.1:0-21138 GCA_964352945.1 uncultured Bacteriovoracaceae bacterium | reverse complement strand
CTCTACAAGATCAAAGTTTTTGTTTTCAAAATCGTAATCAAAAAATGCAAGCTCTTTTACCGAAAATGCCATTTTATAACTTTGCAGTAAATTATTTGTAATTTTAGTGCAACTAAACCAGCTTGATTCTTTAAAGGCGTAAATTAGAGCGATTTTCATTCTTCTCAACTTCGATAATTCTAAACTTTTCAAATAGTACACGATCCTAAAATAATTGTCAGTTTTTGTATCAAAAACTTAAATTCTCATGTAATATTAGGTACTTATGGTCCAACATTGAGGAAAATATATATCGTGTTATTATATAAGGGTGACTAGGAGATATTATTAAATATTTAAAAATATTAAGGATCTGCATTTTCATTACCCTACTTTCTCCAATTGTAATTTGGGCAGCTTGGAATGATGGAGCTGGAGGGGGAAATGGTTACTGTGTTGGTGGAGGTTGTACTGCACCAGCAGTAAACTGTGGAAGCCCTTGTGATATCAGACACTGGACAGCCTGTAAAAGAATCACATTTACTGGCTGTGGTTCTGCGGCCGGGATTTTCGTTCCTACTCGAACTTCTGTAGAGTGGCTTGCCTTTATATCTAATGGCGCTTGTGGTGCCTCTATCTCTACTATTACATGTTATTAATTATAGATTTTAAATAAGTGAATTAAAGGCTTTTTCTAATGAATTTAAAAGGCTTTTACTGATATTTATCTTTTTTAATTCTTCAACCATCAATTTTGCATTTTTCTTATCTCTATTTCCAACATAGATAATGCCTAATTTATGTATTTTTAGAGCTAATTCTTCTTTTAAATCTAACTCTCTGTCAAAATAAGCCCCTTGTAAAAGAAGTATTATATTATTTGCTAGCTCTGGTTTTTTTAAAGCAGAATCAATTACTTCTTTAGCCTCCCTAAGCTTCTTATCTTTAAACAGAGTCATGGCCAATTCCATATGAAGTCTATAATCTAGCGGAACCATTTGAATTGCACGCTCTATCAATTGATACTTATGATTAAATAAGTGAATATAAGTTAGACTCTGAATACTCCAAAATGAAAAAAAGAGTATAAGCGCAAACGTTTTATAATTGTTTTTTAATTTATCTAATAAAACTATAGCTAATATTGCAAAAGGCACCATCCCTAAATAAATCCAGTGATCCGCCACTAGGGAAAAATTCATAAAAGGAATAAAAACAAAACCAAGTATAGGAGAAATTGCAAAAATAAAAAAAAGACTTAAAAATAATTCCTGATTGAGCTTAAGTTTAAAAACAAAATAATTAAGAACTAAAAAAATAAAAATTAGAAAACTAAAAATCCAGGAGAATAAGTTTTTGAAATTTATTTTCGTGATATCTGATTGTATAATTGAGAGTTGATTTGGAATGAAAAAATGAAATATATAATATGAAAAGCTTACACTGGCTACTTTCACTTTTTTAATCAATTCAGGAAAGATTGCTATTGATTGATTTGAATCTGAGATTACAGTTGGAGATGGAGTAATTTCTAATTCCATTTTTTCAGAAACATTTGTTTCAACAGATAATCGTTTTTCCAAGTTAAGTGATTCGACCCCTTTTGTACTCTGCAATCCAACAAATAATGAGAGTAAAAAAAATGGGGCAACTAAAATCCAAGACAAATAGTTTTTCCAACCATTTTTTTTAAATGCATGCATAAGAAACAAAAAAGGAAGTAAAATTGCTGAAATCTTGCTAAGTAATGAAAATAAAAAAAGATAAAGTGGCACAATATAAAGAAAAATGTTCTTTTTATCTAAATATAAAAGAAAAATTTTATAACTTAGAAGAAAAAATCTTGTAGCCAGAATTGTGTTAAGTTGAAATATCCATGAAACTGTTTCAATCTGTATGGGATGAATTAAATAAATAAGTGCAGCTAAAATGAGATTGTTTTTAGAAAACCATCTTTTAAAGATATCAATAATTAAATAAGAATTTAAAATATGCAAGATAAGATTTATAAGTTTATAGACCCAGTAGTTTGTCTTTGCAAATTGATATATTGCCCAAAAAATAGTGTAAGACAAAGGCCAGCTTCGTGCATAAGAAGTAGATCTGTCCCAAAAATGAAAAGGTGTTTTTGAATTAATCATTGGAAGTGATTCAAAAATAAAGCCATTATCATCGATAAAAGTTACTCCTCCTAAAAGCGAGGGCCAATAGAATATGAAGCCTATTCCAAAGAGAAGCAGTAGTTGTAGAAAAATAGATTCCTCTAACTTCTTAAGCATAAATAAAATTCCGTGCTGCATCAGCATAAAAGCAAATTTATATAAACAATTGCTAAAAGCATTGATACTCTTAGTGTACTTGATAGCTAATTATTGTAATAGCAAAATCTAAGTAAAAATAACTGAGAATGAAAATTACAATTGAAGAATACTTAATTATAAAAAAGAAGTTTAAAGATACTCTAAAAGTACGAATCATAAGTAATTCAATGGAGCCTTTTATCCATACCGGTGAAGAAATACTTATTCAAAAATTTGATCCTCAATCTTTTAAATCTTACATGCCTATTGTTTTCTGGGAAAAGGATCGCTTAATATGTCACTTTTTTATAAAGAAAATTCTGAAAGATAATAAAATCTACTATGTCTCTAAAAGCTTAAGTAACAAATATTATGATGAACTCATAAGTGAAGAATTTATTTTGGGTGAAGTTATTGAACCAAAAGTAAGCATTATGAGAAAAATTATTATGCACTTTGTCTTTTATAAGGCTCAGTTTAAAACAAAAAAATAGGCTCCCCATGTTAAAACGCCCAGAACAACTCTATATCTTCATCTTCATTGAAGGCTTTCTAAGTATCTCTTTTGAAATTCTAGCAATACGAATTTTCACACCATTTTTTGGAGCTGGATTAGAACAAACAAGCCTTATAATTGGGACGACTTTATTATTTTTTGGAATAGGAAACTATTTTTCCAATGAGGATATAGATCCAGATAAAAATATAAAAAAGCTTAAGAGAAATATTTTAATCCTAGCTCCATAAAACTCTCCCTCATCGTAAACAGTGTATTTTCTATCAATTGACTTAGTTAAAAGTGAGAACCATTTGTGGGCAAGTGGATTGTCATCAATTTTATATTGCAAAGAAAAAATACTTCCTGTTTCTTTATTTGCAAAATCATAAAAAACAAAATTTCTCATGGAAAACTCCATTAGGCATAATTATAATTTAAGTTCCAAACAATTGGATTTGAAAATAGTCCACCATTCTTACTACTTTTTTGGCAACTTATAATCTAATAATTCATGCTGCTGGTTCTTTGGATTTCTTGGCCTAAAGTTTTCAATTTTAGGCTTTTCATTGATAGCATTTTTTTGTGGAAAGTAATCATTTAACCAGTCAGTATTTATAAGCTTCAATTCATCCTCTGTATAAGATTCAGGATAAACTTTACCACCGGTAGACCCCCCACCTTCTATCATTGGAATAAGTTGAAACTTCACGTCATGTTTGTCAAAAAAGTTTTTGTAAAATGTAAATTTAGCCAGCATGTTTGGGTGGGCCACAGCAGTTATATAATAATTTGTAAATCCTGAAGCTTTCATGGCCAAGAGATTTTCTAAGAATCTATCTGTTAATCCTCTTTTTTCCATAGGCTGAATATGTAAAGAGATATGAAAATTTCCAAGTCTAGTTGTATCAACTATTTTCCAAAAATTTGGATCCATAGTTGCTAGATTTGTATTAAAACCTACTATATGCTTTTTTTGTAATTCCAAAACCAATTCTGTCATATTGGGAACAAGAAAAGGCTCGCCACCCATCATTGAAATATAGTAAGTTAATCCAGTCTTATCAAGAGTATTTACAACCGATTTTATATCTATTTGGGTTGATTTACGTAACTTATCTTCTGTATCTGTTTTTTTATCTGGACCTGTAACTATGCAGTAATTGCACATCATTTGGCATTCATATGTAACATGCCAATGCAGATACGCCTGATAAGGTCTTTCTATTGCTTCCTCACCTTTTGCTTTCTTATGTAACTCTTTCTCAAAGGCCCATAAAGGACAAGCGCAATGGACTAAATCGCATTCAACTAGTTTTTTTCTAAATTCGAAACCAGTATTTATATTTCCTAGATTTTCATTTTTTCTATCATAACAAGTATTCACGCTTCCATCTGGCAAGATTGAAGCAGCATTAAATCCTGCATTACATATTAGTTTTGATGTTGTCATAAATTATTTCCTGGACTATTTTTTCTTATTAAAATATCAGTTGCACATGGACAAAAATTAGCGGCACATATTAATGGTTTTGTTGGTAGTTCTAATTTAGGATCAAATATATGCCCCACTTTTCCACCTTGCTTACAAGCCCCACGAAGAATAGCACCCTCATGATTTATAAATAAAAGATCCATACCAATATGGCATGTCCAATTTTTAAAATTAACTTGATTGTGAGCGACTAATTCATTAGGTCTGCAAAACTCAGTAACGCCATCATCAAATTTTACTTGATAGTCCCATACATCTAGACCATGGCTAATTTGTACTTCTTCTTTTGCAAGAACTGTAAAATGATTATGATTTTTAAAAAAATCATTTTGCCAATCTTCATATACTGTAGGCCTACTACCCAGTCCAAAATCATCTTGCAAAGGAACATATTCAACAAATACAAAACTACAATCAGTTAAAGTTTTAAGTTTTTCTCCAAATTGAATCGAGCGATCCCAAAATTCTTTTTTAGTATGCATCATTAATCGAACAGTTACCCTTGATTTATTAGCAAGAATTCTAACTACATTTAATAAATGATCTTCATCAGATGACTCTGGATGAAAACTTAAACAAGTCCAATTCAATGTATCTGATAAATTTTCCCAGTATTTTAAATTTCTAGATCCATTAGTTGTTAAACCAATTTCGCATCCCTTGCTTTTTAGGTAATGACAAAGTTGATCAAACTCTGGCCAGAGTACTGGCTCTCCACCAGTAAATGAAAAATGATAGACATCTTTTTGAAAATGATTAATCACCTTATCTACAAAATTGATAACACTTTCATATTTTAGCCAGCTGTAATCTCCATTCCAATTAAAGTCGCGACAATATGTACATCTCTTATTACATTGATTATGTAACATCCAAGAGATATGAATCATATTTCCCATTTTTTTACTTGGAAATATAGCTAGCGGTTGTCTTTTATTTGTCATTTCAGAAATCATTTAAATCCAATATTATCACTTTTAATTTGTTTTCTTGATAAATTCTAATAGAAATTAGCTATGAAGTACATTTACTTATAGATACCTGACCCCACTCATAAGATTAACAAGAGGTGCTATACTGCTGCAGCTCAGGACAATGATCATATAAATTTATATTTCTTTTTTTATCAAAATCACTTTGAAATTTAAGAAAAATGGGAAATCTTTCTTCATAGTTTTTTTCACTATTCATAAAAGATACCACTTGTCTGATATTATCTATCAAGTACCGATGTGTCTCGTTCACACTACCCTGAGCTTTCTCTGCTAATTTTAATAATTTTTGAGTGGTCTTAATTTTTAAATTTTCAGGTAAAACTGTAGATTGGAAATAATTTGGTACATGTAAATTAATTAGATTTGGCACTCTCATTATAAATGAGAACTGTGCTAAATAATCGACTAGTTCATCTATTCTTGAAATGTTTAATATTTGCACAGTAGTACTTATAAGTGCTTCCTTTATATTTAGTTCTTTATGTTCTTTATCAATTCTTTTTAAGTTGTTATCAATATCGCTCCAATTTGCAGGATACCTAATATAATTATTCAAGTCTCCAACAGCATCAACACTTATTAACAACTTAACACCTCTAAAATGTTTCCATAACTCTATTACCTTTTCAGGTAAGACTGATAAATTTGTATTATATGTGATGGTAATATTCTTTGCATTCCCTGAATTGATACATTCTTGAAGTATTTTTCTCATTTGAGGAACAATAAGTGGCTCCCCTCCAGCAAAATGCAAATGCTTCAAGGTCGGAGCTTTCAGTCTAAAGTCTTTTATTAACTCTGGTCGATCGAACCAATCATAACTTCTAAATTCTTCAATATTAGTTTCAGCAAATTTTTCATTTTCTGGTTTTATTTCATTCCACTCATCTATCCATTTTAATGTTGATCTAGGGTTACACATTCTACATTGCAGATTACAAATATTTCCTAATCTATAGTCGGCCGAATTGATATCTACATTAATTGTTCCGTCTGTGTTAGTCGCTTCAAGTAATGAAGGAATTAGATCTTCGTAGCCTTTATTTTCAATCATTCTTCGACTAACACCATTATTTTTTTCTGTAATTAAACATCTTCCACATAGTGCATCCCATTTTCCTTCAAGCATTTTGAGGCGAAGCTCTTTCATATAGTTAGTATTCATAATTTCAGACGGCTCAAAACCATCCATAATGTTTATTTTATTTCCGTTATTATCAAGAATATTATTTTCAAATTCTTCACTAGTACAACATACTTGGTATTCTCCACCAAGATTGACAAAACTATGAACCCAAGCCAGTGCGCAAAATGACTTATCAGAGGACTTATTAACCATAGGGAACATTATAGTTACAAATGTAGGATTAATATAGTAATTTAAGATATAAATACGAATGATACATCACATAAATATTATGCTAATTTCGAATAAAATTATAGATAAGTGCCTTAAACTCACATTTGGATGGGATTGGTTTAATAAAACATACGCAAAACTAATTAGGATTTTTTACATTCCAATTTTTTCATGTATTACTAAACAGTTAACAACACTAAAGGTTATTCCTAGGCATTCTATCAATACAAATAACTTCAAAGCATTTGGAAGTGATATTGATATCACTTTAGTAGGAAATTTAGAATATATTCAAAAATGGAGAAACTTATATCATTTGCTAAAAAAATATAATCGCAGACTCGGTGAATGGGAATTTTACACTTTTTATGAGTTTCAAATTTTAGAATCTCTAAAATTGCATAAATTTAATAAATTTTGGGAATATCTATGCCTATTAAGAAAATTATCCTGGATTGAAAGTGGATTTAAACCTAATCAAGAATTTAAAAAGCAACAAGCAATTGAAAGGATTTTAAAAGAAACAGGAAATCTGAAGGAAGAGTATACGCGTCATCTCTTACGTGAGTTAACCGACTATAACGGACAAGTAACGCCTCATACAGATGCCTTTAAAACTCATGATTCCTACCTTAATCTTACGATTGGAAACACAGATGATTCTATTCTTAAAATCCAAGATTTAAATCTCTACAACCGATTTATAAGTCTTTTACCCTCTAATATAAAGAATAATCCCTTAAAAAATGGGAAGCTATTAGAACTCAAATATTATATTGTTTTAAGAGAGGTATTCTTAACGTTAGCTGGTGCTAGATATGTAGATGAAAGCCATCAAGATTCAACTAAGGCTAAAACCTGGTTAAAAGATCTTAAATTATTCTTGCTTGAAAATTCATCAGCTAATATTTTTAATATTGATCTTACTACCTTTATAGAAAAGATTTTGGATGAAAATTAATAAAAACGAACTGCTAAATTCTGAAAACAAAACATTTTGCATGGCCCCTTGGGTGCATATGCACTATATGCCCACAGGTGATGTTCTTCCCTGTTGCGTATGGCCTTATACTGACCCAATAGGAAATGTAAAAGAAGATTCTCTTTACACTATTTGGAATAATAAAAAGTACAATTCAATCAGAACACAAATGATGAATGGAAAACTTCCAAACGGTTGCAAAAATTGTAAAGAAAAAGACCAAGCCGGTGCTCACTCGATGCGAAGACATATGAATATGAAGTTCGCCCACTTATTCGATGAAATGATGGAAAAAACCAGCAAAGACGGGCAATTAGCTAAATTCAAGATGGCCTACTTCGATGTCCGTTTTAGCAATATATGTAATTTTAAATGTCGTGGCTGTAGTCCAGCCTTAAGTTCGTCTTGGCTCGATGATCATGAAAAGCTTTATAACTACAAAAGTGACAGCTCTAAATATGTTCAAATTTTTCCAAATGAAAGATTTGAAAAGGAAATGATTGAATTATTACCTTCAGTTGAAGAAGTCTATTTTGCTGGTGGAGAACCACTAATAATGAGAGAGCATTATCTTATTTTAGATGAACTTATTAGAATTGGAAAAACTAATATTAGGCTCGTCTATAATACCAATATGAGCATTCTCAGATATAAAGATAAAAGCATTATTGATTATTGGTCACAGTTTAAAAATCTCTTTGTAAGTGTATCAATTGATGATTCTGAAAAAAGAGGAGAATATTTTAGAAAAGGAATGAACTGGAAAGAAACAATTGAAAATATAAAAAGTATAAAAAGAAATCTACCTCATGCACTCGTTTCAGTAAATTGCACTGTAAATATTATGAATATATTTAATCTTTTTAGCTTGCATGCAAAATTGGTGGATTTAAACATAATTAAGCCTGAGCATATGATAATCAACCTAATGCTTGATCCCGAAGAATATAGTATTCAAGTTTTACCTCCTGAAATGAAGAAAGTGATTGAATCAAAGTTTAAAATTTATAATTTTGTTTGCTCAGAAAAATATCCTAAGTATGCTGATCACTTATATAATACTTTCAATTCAGTCATTCAATACATGAACTCTTGCGATAACTCTCATTTATTTTCAAACTTTATCTCCAGAACAGAAAAATTAGATGAAATTCGTGGAGAAAATTTCAGGGGGATTTTTGATGAGTTTTCTCATTTATAACTTATGAACGGAAAAAATAATGATACATTTTGCCCATTAGCCTGGATTCATAGTTTTGTTAACTTAGGTGGAGAATATCAAGTTTGCTGCACAAGTGAAGAGTATAAAAATAGTATTCATGGTGAGAATGGAAAAGTTTACAAAATAACCGATGACATTAATATTGAGACAGTAATGAACTCTCAATTTATGAAAAACATTCGATCCCAAATGATGAAAGGACAATGGCCTGAAATTTGCCAAAGATGTAAGCTAACAGAACAAATGATGGGAGTAAGTAGAAGAGAGATTGAAAGTAAAACATACGAATCAATAAAAGATGATTTGCTTAATCTCACCTCACAAGATGGATCATTAAATGAAATAAAAATTCTTTCTACTGACTATAGATTAGGAAATCTTTGTAATTTACAATGTAGAATGTGTAATCCTGGGGCTTCAAAAAAATGGGTTAAAGATTGGCTTGAAATCAATCCATCATCTAATTTAAAGAAAGAAGATTTAAAAAAGTATAGTGATGATAATTGGTTTGAGAAAGATAGCTTAATCTTTGATGTTGAAAAAAAGGCTAACTCAATTGAACATTTACATTTTGGAGGTGGAGAGCCACTACTATCTCCTAGGATGAGAGATATACTTAATGTCTATATAAAAAATAAAAGATCTAAAGAAATCATCTTAACTTACAATACTAATATAACAGTATTACCACAGCAAGTCTTGGAACTTTGGCCAAATTTTAAAGAAGTAAGACTACTTGTAAGTGTTGATGCTTTTGGTTCATTAAATGACTATATTAGACCTCCTTCAGTATGGAAAGACATTGACAATAATTTAAAGTATCTTGATGCGCATGCTCATGAATTGAAAGTGACACAAATAATGTTAAACACAACTGTACAAATATATAATATTTTAAGACTTAAAGAATTGTGTGAGTACTTAGAGCAATTTAAAAATATTGTTAAAATTCCTAATTTTATACTTCTTCATTATCCAACTTATCTTCAATGTAATTTGCTCTCAAATGAATTAAAAAAAATTGCTCTTAATCAGTTAAATTATATATATAAGAAAAATTTATTTCAAACCCCTGAAAATTTAAAGTATCTTTTAGAAAATATTATACAAATTAAACATTTTTTAAATATAGAGCCAAGACCTGAAGCAATAAATAAATTTAAAGAAGTTACTAAAAAGCTAGATACGATTCACAAAATGAATTTAAAGGATGTTTCCCCTGAATTAGCTTTGTTAATTGAAGACTCTTAGCTACATTTCCAATTATAGCTTGTTCCATTCTTAAGATTAAGATACATTCCATCTAATGAATTTAAGGTATTTTTTTTCAAATTTAGATTTATTGAATTAATATTTTTGAAACATTTCGAAGCTTTTGATTTATTATTTTCGAGAAGAACTCTACCCGAATCTGAATACCAGAGTCCGGACTCAAATTCCTCTGAAGCAATTAACTTATTATTTTTATACAGGTCAATTTGGGTGTTTTTAATTTCTCTTCGATTTATTAGTCTTGATGAACAAACCTCTTGAATATTGAGGCTTAATTTATAAGTTGCTCCATCCTGAGCATCAAAAAAGGTTACTCCCTGCATTTTTACTTCACAAGAATAACTAAAAAAGGAGCAGCAAACTAATGCCACTCCTAATATAAAATTAAACTTCTTCATCAATTGAATCGCTATCCGATAATTGCTTCATTTTTTCTAAAAGATCACGATTTGGAAATAATCCATTTAATTCAGGTTCAGTTGTTATTTTGCTTCTACCATTTTCATCATACTCAGTTGGTAACAATGTTTTTAAATCTCTTACAGGATTTTTTAAATATCCAGGTAGATCAACAACTATCGTTACGTCTGATCCATTCTGACTCTGTCCTAACTTGACTTCTCTTGGTCCAGATAAAAATTCTAATGCAAGTTCTAAATTTTCTCTCGCATCCTCAGAAAAACAAATGTTTTTGATCAGATTATGTGATCTCAAATTAGTTTCACAAAATTCATTATTTAATGTTTCAAGATCCATAGCAGCTTTAACGATATCTGAAAGTGAGTTGGCAACTTCATCTAGTTGATGATCTTTTTCTAAAGTTAAAAAATTAGTGTATCTTCTTAAAATTGAGTGAAGTTCAATATCTTTTAATCCACGACCTAATTTTTGCTTCTTTGCATTTATTTCATTTGCAAGAGCTTTAGATCCTTCAATACTATAAGGAGTATAAAGCTTTAACGCTGCTGCATATGCTTTTAGACCATTCGCAATTATTTTAACATCTTTAGAATCCACTGAATATGTTTTTGCTTTCAGAGCTGAAATTGAATCCATTTCTTCTTCTATCTCACAAACGGTTGCTTCTCCCATGGGAGTTTCTGTCGTGTGGCAATTAACTTCTTTTTCTGAATTATTCGTACTTAATTGAGTAATAATTAATTCAATATCAGTATTTACTTTGCCTAATTTTGAAACAGCTTTATCAAATGCTCCTACTACTTCAACTTGTACAAATCTTTTTATATCTTGTTCCGAATTAAATTTTGCTGCACCTGATTTGCCTACAATTAAATCTAAAATTTCGGGATACTTCACTTCTTCTTTTATATATTTTACTAACTCATCAAATTTAGCTGGATTATCTAATAAATCCTTTCCTCTATTAACTGATCCTTTTAATGGTTCAACTAGGCCAGTTATAGCGCTATAAAATAAAGCCTTTTGGTTGTTTGGATTGATGGCCAATGCTTTTTCAAATAATCCATGAGCTTGAAACATTCCCACAGGATTGTTTATTAATATTTCTCCAACACGAGTTAATTTATCTGCATATTCTAAGTCTGTTTCGGACTCAGCTCTTTGAGTTGTGATTTTCTTTTTAACCGGCTTTAAAGTACTGCTTTCATTATTACAGGCCACTGTAGTTGCTAAAATTGCCATAAAAAATAGATTTTTCATTTATACCCCTAATAGTTTTAATTAAATTTCTATAAAAGTATCATGCCCCAGGATAGGGCTTTCGATTATTGTGACATTTTGAAAATATTACATAAAAAAAGCCCCATATTTCTATGGGGCCCATCTTATAACTTGTTATTTTTACTAATTTGCAACCTCTTGAACGGGATCATTTTCTTGAACCACTTTTAAAGGAGTCATTACTTTATTCATAAACTCTTTTGGATTACTGATCGCAAGAGCTACTCTTAAAGCTTCTTCAGCATACTTAACAGGGATAACTTCAATTCCACCTTTTACTTCTTGAGGAATTTTAATTAAATCCTTTGCGTTAGCAAAAGGGATAATTACAGTTTTAACCCCAGCTTGTTTTGCTGCTAAAATCTTTTCCTTTAATCCACCGATTGGAAGTACTCTCCCTCTCAACGTAATCTCACCTGTCATGGCCACATCTTGCTTTACAGCGATTCCAGCGATTGCTGAAACTAAAGCTGTACACATTGTAACCCCAGCACTTGGTCCATCTTTTGGAGTAGCACCTTCAGGAACGTGAACGTGGATATCATTTTTATTATACCAATCGTGGTCAATACCAACTCTATCTGAAATTGATCTTACATAACTAAGAGCAGCTTTTGCAGATTCTTGCATTACTTCTCCTAATTTACCAGTTACTTGGATTTTCCCATTTCCTGGTACTGTTACAACTTCGATATTTAAAAGTTCACCACCAACACTTGTCCAAGCTAAACCATTAACAAGCCCAACTTGTGGAGTTTCCTCTATTTCATTACCCGTAACTTTTACTGGTCCAAGATATTTTTCTACAATCTTATCTGTGATTGTAAATTTCTTACCTTTTTCAAGAGAATTTAAAACTACATCTGTTGCAATTTTTCTAGCAATTGTATTGATATATCTTTCTAAACCTCTTACTCCAGCTTCTCTTGTGTAACCTCTAATGATTTTTAGAAATGTTTTATCACTAATAGATACTTTGTAGTCATGTAATCCGTGAGACTCAACTGCTTTTTTAAGTAAGTATTTTTTAGCAATTTCCATTTTTTCATTTGGAGTATAACCAGCGATATTGATAATTTCCATTCTATCTCTTAATGGTCCTGGGATTGCTCCTAGATCATTAGCTGTCATGATAAACATAACTTTTGATAGATTGTATTCAACTTCAATATAGTGATCAGTAAAATTCTTATTTTGTTCAGGATCTAGAACTTCAAGCATTGCAGAACTTGGATCACCTCTAAAATCAGAATTCATTTTATCGATCTCATCTAGTAAAACGACAGGATTAGATTTTCCAGCTTTTTTAAGGGCCTGAACTAACTTACCTGGCATTGCTCCAACATAAGTTCTTCTATGACCTCTAATCTCAGCTTCATCTCTTACTCCACCAAGGGATATTCTAACAAATTCTCTGTTCATAGAGTTTGCAAGACTTCTTGCGATTGATGTTTTACCAACACCTGGAGGACCTGCTAGACAAAGAATTGTTCCTTTCGGATTGTTCTCTACTAAATTTCTAACAGCTAGATATTCAATAATTCTTTCTTTAACATCTTCTAATCCAAAGTGTTCATCATCAAGAATTGCTTGAGCTTTTTTGATATCATTATCATCTTCACTCATTTCATTCCATGGAAGTGAAAGCATCCAATCGATATAGTTTCTAACAACTGCTGATTCAGCACTCATTGGAGACATAGACTTAAGCTTTTTTAATTCCTTTTCAACTTTTTCTTTAGCTTCATCAGGCATATCTTTCTTAGCTAGTCTTTCTTCCATTTCAGCGATTTCAGTTTTATCATCCTTACTTCCGCCTAATTCTTTTTGGATCGCATTCATTTGCTCATTTAGATAATACTCTTTTTGAGATTTTTCCATTTGAGATTTAACACGAGTTCTAATTTTCTTTTCAATATTAATAACTTCAATTTCACCCTGCATTTTGTTTAATAGAAGTTCTAATCTTGTTTCAAGATCAACTGCTTCTAAAACTGCTTGCTTCTCAGGAATCTTCATTGTTAAGTGAGCAACAATAATATCAGCAAGTCTTGAAGCATCTTGGATAGATTGAATACTCATTAATAATTCTGGTGGAATTCTTTTATTTAATTTTACGTATTGTTCAAATACTGTTTTGATCGATCGAGAAATTGCTTCTAATGAAACATCATCTTTTTCTTCATCTTCACACTTTTCAACTTTTGCCATGTACCCTCTGTCAGTACATTCAAAATCGCTGATTCGTGCTCTATATCTACCTTCGATCAGAACTTTTACAGTATTATCTGGAAGTCTTAGCATTTGAATAACACTAACAACAGTTCCGATATCGTAAACATCGTCTCTTTCTGGGTTTAATACATTTGCATCTTTTTGAGTTACGAGGAAGAGTTCATTCCCATGTTTTGCCGCCTCTTCTAGAGCCGAAATTGATTTCTCTCTTCCGACGAAAAGTGGAACTACCATGTGAGGGAATATAATTACCTCTCTAAGTGGTAGTAGTGGAAAACTATGGACAATAGTCTTGTTTTCTTTGTCCGACATAGCACCTCCTGCGCGTTTAGTCCTCTTCTTCCCTCCAAAATCCTATCGAAGGGAATGCCTTATTATTATTGTTACATCATTGTAATATATTTCAAAGAAAAAAAGCCTAGGAGTATAATTCCTAGGCTGGATTTTATTTAGATGCATTGTTTATTGAGTAATATTATCTGGTACTTAAGAAGCATTCCCCATGCCGTCACCAAACTTTTTAGGGCTTGAACTTGGCTTTTTAATCTTCTTCTCACCTTCTACTAACTTAGGCTGTTCTAGCCCTTTAATTGAAGATAATGTCACAATTATCTTGCATATTTTATCATTTGAAGGAACTTCGTACATTATCTCTAGCATAGTTTGCTCTAAGATTGATCTCAGACCACGGGCCCCAGTCTTCTTAGCAAGTGCCATTTCAGCTACTTCTGTTAATGCTTCTTTTTCAAATTCTATCTCGATACCATCCATTTCAAATAATTTTTGATATTGCTTTGTGATAGCATTTTTTGGCTCTGTAAGAATTTGTACTAGAGCTTCTTTATCAAGTTCTTGTAGCAATGCATTTACTGGTAAACGCCCAATAAATTCTGGAATTAGACCAAATCTCGATAAATCTTGAGATTCAATTCCTCCCAGTCTTTCAATTACTGTTTCAACTTGTTCATCTTTTTTAGCATCGTTTGGAGTAAATCCCATTGGCTTTTTTGTCATTCTTTGTTCAATGATTTTTTCTAAACCAACAAAAGCTCCAGCTACAATGAATAAAATATTTTTTGTGTCTACTTGCAAGAATTCTTGTTGTGGATGTTTACGTCCACCTTTTGGAGGTACGTTACAAACTGTTCCTTCAATGAGTTTTAGTAGTGCCTGTTGAACACCTTCACCTGATACATCTCTAGTGATAGAAGGGTTTTCAGACTTTCTAGCTATTTTATCAATCTCATCAATATAAACAATTCCACGTTGAGCTCTTTCAATATCAAAATCACAAGCCTGTAGTAAATTTAAAATAATATTTTCTACATCTTCACCAACGTATCCCGCTTCAGTAAGAGAAGTCGCATCTGCAATTGCAAATGGAACATTTAAAAACTTAGCAAGTGATTGTGCAATTAATGTTTTACCAGAACCTGTTGGACCAGCTAAAAGAATATTTGATTTTGCTAACTCTACGCTATCTTCCGATCTTGAACTTGGTTTATAAGCAATCCTTTTATAGTGGTTATGAACTGCAACAGAAATAATTTTCTTAGCTCTATCTTGCCCAATTACATAATTATCAAGGTGCTTTTTAATTTCCTGTGGCGTAGGAACATTATCAAGAGTTGTATTTGATACACTTTTAACATCATCTTCAAAAATTATATCATTACAAAGCTCAATACACTCATCGCATATATATACCCCAGGGCCAGCGATTAGCTTTTTAACTTCTTTTTGTGATTTCCCACAAAAGTTACAATTCAAAGTTCCATAGTTTGCTTTACTCATTTACTACCCTTGTTTATATATTTATTTTTCTTTTTTACCTTTTGGCATAATAATATTATCAATCAACCCTAATTCTTTAGCTGAAGATGGGCTTAGATAATTATCTCTGTCCATTGCAGTTTCATATTTTTCATAGGTAATTCCAGTGGAAGTATGATCAACATAAATTTGTGTTAATTGTTTTTTTAAATCTTGGATTTCCATTGCTTGAATTTGGATATCACTTGCTTGTCCTCTTGCTCCACCTAAAGGTTGGTGAATCATAATTCTTGCATGAGGAAGTGCATATCTATGGCCTTTATGACCAGCAGATAATAAAAGTGATCCCATCGAAGCTGCCATACCTACACAGTAAGTATAAACAGGACAAGACACGTGTTGCATAATATCGTAAATTCCGAGTCCCGCATAAACTGAACCACCTGGACTATTAATATAAAAATGTATTGGAGCTTCTGCATCAGACTGCTCTAAAAATAAAATTTGAGCTACTAATAAATTTGCAACAACATCATTAACCTGTGTACCTAGAAAAATAATTCTATCTAAGAGCAATCGTGAGTAAATATCGTATTGTCTTTCACCACGCGCTGTTTGTTCGATTACTACCGGATTTGGTACATAATTTTTAGGTTCCATGCTACCTCTCTAAAAAAGTTTAACTAGTTAATTATCGGTATTTTGAATACCCATCTTAAGCAGAAGAAGAATAATATCTTGTATTTACCTGAAAAATCCAGTTATTACAGTAGTTTACTCATGGAGTCAGGTAAATTAATCTTATTTTAGTAGACTTTAACTAGGCAAACGATTGCATTATTCCAAGCGTCTTGAAGTGCAAGCTCATATAGTTTAAATTCATGACATTAATCAATTAATCAACAAACCTAAGGAGATATTTATGAGTAGATTAGTAGGAAACACTGCCCCAAGCTGGAAAGCAGATGCTTTAATGCCAGGTGGAGAATTTAAAAATATTTCATCAACTGATTTTGATGGGAAATGGAAAGTTCTTTTCTTTTACCCGCTAGATTTTACATTTGTTTGCCCAACTGAAATCTGTGCTTTTAGTGATGCTGCAGATAAATTTAAAAAAGCTGGAGCTGAGTTAATTGCTTGTTCAATTGATTCAAAATTCTCACATTTAGCTTGGACTAAACAATCAAGAAAAGAAGGTGGAATTGGAGAAGTTAACTTCCCTATTTTAGCTGATATTACAAAACAAATTTCAAGAGACTATGAAGTTCTTGCTAATGACGCTGTTGCTTTAAGAGGTTTATTTATTATTGATAATAATAACGTAATTCAACAAGCAACTATCAATAATTTATCTGTTGGTAGAAATGTTGATGAAGCTCTTAGATTACTTGAAGCTTACCAATTCACAGCTGAGCACGGAGAAGTTTGTCCTGCAGGTTGGAATAAAGGTGATGATTCAATGAAGCCAAATCCAAAAGGTTCACAAGAATGGTTTAATAAGCATAAATAATTTTAAAATATCAAGGCCCTCGTAAGAGGGCCTTTTTTTTATAAACAATCTATCTTTAATTTCCACTTAGGTGTTCCACACATTGAGTTTATTGAAATATTTAAATAACCATTTAAATATTTATCCGGAAAAGCTATATCTGTTAATTTCCTGAAATCAATCTTAAGCAATGCCTCTGAGCATTTTGGATCCGCTGAAAATTTCGCATGTGAGCCCTTTAGGTAACTAATAAATTGTGCTCGAACTGGTTCTAGATCTGGAATTCCGGATTTTATCAATACTTTACTTAAGATTGAATGATCTAACTCTTTTGATATCATCAAAAATTTTATGAGATAATCGCAGTCATTTTTTCTATTAACTTTAGCGCTTTCAACTAAACATAATCTCATTGCAGCATCTAATCCTGGGTTATCAGAATAATCTTCTGTAGAAATTAATACGGGTCTTCTATGAATTCCTTTTATAAAAAAACTATCTGGGGTAGAAAAAGAGTTAAAACTTAAACTAACTTTTGATGCCCCACCAACATGAATTAACTTATCAGGATTTTTTAATCCCTGAAATTCTTCTTCTATAGTTGTATTGCAATCTTTTCCAAAAGGCATATTCACATGTAATCTGGCTTCTACGTATTGGTACTTACCCCATTCAAGTGCAAAATGTTCAGGGCCTAAGACATCAAACCCTTTTATTCTCATTACAACTTTTTCACCAGAGAGTTTTTTTGCTAAAGATTCTTTGGTTTTTAAGGCCCTTGCATAAGCTAAACGAGGTTTTCCACCTGGAAAATCTGTAGGTTTTCTTGAAGCATAACCAAACAGGCTTACTGTGTAATTAAATTTAGGATTAATTAATTTTTTAATCCTACTAGCTAAATCATCTATGATTTCCTCGTCAACTAATTCATCAGCATAAAATAATCTAAAAATATATCCGTTTTCTTCAATCCCTCTTTTAAGTCCTTTATTTGCTTCTATTTCATATAAAATATCTCTAAACTTTATCCCCGAAAAATTTGCCATATCTCCAAGTGTTAATTGATCTTCTTTTTCAGCGGCAAAGCTAAATATAGAGAATAGAAATATAAACAATATTATTCTTAGCAATTAAACCTCAAAGCAGTCTGCTTTTAAAAATAATTCTACTTCATCGTTACTCATGGGAGTGTTAGATTCGTATTCTTTATTATTAATCATGGACTTAATTATTTCAAAACACTTACGTCTTTGTTGATTAGATAATTCGTAAGGTTTAAAATTTTTACGATAAATTTTGCATTCTTTTTTTGATCTGCCTGTTTCACGACAAAATTTATAACTACCTGAGCGCATTTTTTCAAATTCTTCTTTGAGTAATTTTTTACAATGAGTTTTCTTGGTTCCTGAACTTACACAAAAGCTTAGTGCTTGATGTGGTTTATTGAGAACTTCAATCAAAGGCATTCCTGTTAGAAGTGAAATTTCAGGACGATCGGATCCGTTTATTACGAATGAATAAATTATTAATAAAATAAAAAGAAGATTTTTACACATATAGCTATATGTTAGCGATTAAAAATGTTTTTGTTAAGAATTAATTATTCACAGACTACTTTTGCTGTCCACACGGTCATATTAACAAGTGGGGCATAGACTTTTAAGTAAGCTAGATCGTCTTTACCATTTTGAATTGTATTGCCATCTAATATGAGCTCTTCTGGTGATTTCCCTGCAATTGTACCGCAACCGTTTCTATCAATAAGCTCTTTGTAGCGAGCATAGCTTTTTACCGATTTCTCTTCCTTAGGGTCTATTTCTCTAAAACCTTTAGAGAAAAAATCTACTACATATTCTTTTACTCCATTTAAATATATTTCTCTCGCCAATGGTTGTGCATTGGAATTTGAATTGGTTTTTTTTACAGCGTTTTTCCAATTTGTACCGCATGCTTCACAGGTAGGATAAGAAATTCTGTCCTTGATTTCTTCAATTAACTCATTATGAGGATTTGATTCTGAACCATTTTTTCCTTTGTCTGATCTATTCATATAACTAGGCATTATGGCTTCATACTCTTCACTAGTATTAATACTTATATTTGCTGTATAAAACTTAGTTCCATTTTTAACACATTCTCTAAAACCATCGAAGTTACTTTGATTGATAAATCCAGCTGAAACATTAGAACACTTACCTTCTGCTACACCATAGAAATTTGGAATAAAGTCATTTTTACCAATTGTAGTAGCCTTACTTAGGGTATTTAACCTATCTAAATAAGCTTTAACCTGTGCTTTTCGATCTTTTCTTATTGCCTCAACAGCATTTGAGTCAATTAACTCTATCACTTTACCTGGTTGAAAATAAGTTGAAATATAATCAGTATCTTTAATTATTTTCCCATCATATTCAAGAACAAATCTATCTGGAACTTGATAAGCATCTGCTGTTAAAGTAATCTTTTTAGCGCCTTTAACATAAATTGCGGCTGTATAACCTTTTCCATTATCTACAATTCCACAATAACCTGAACTTCCTTTACCATTAACTTTAATCACATCGCCACAAGCAAATGATCCTGGTGGTTTTGTTGGTTCCTTTTTTAATACATCAACTTTCATACTTACATATTGGTGCTTATAAAACTCTTCCATTTGAATATTAGTATATTTTCCTGCCTTTGCTGTTTCATAAGGAGGGCCAGAAACTGCTGAAGTGACAGGCTTATATTCTATTTTATAAGCTGATAATTGTTCTTTTAAATAATTTAAAACAACGTCTGCTCTATCTTTAGCTAACTGTTCATTTCCTCCTGAATAAGTAATATAAGAGGCATTCCCATGAACTGTTATTGAAGATTCTGTCACTTTATTTTTTTCAAAATAAGCTTTAATCTCATCAATAACTTTATTAAGTTCCGCTTTAGCCTCGGCATCAAGCGTTTTATTTGCGACTTTAAAAGATTTATTAAATTTACAATCAAGAATGTCTCCCTGAGCAGTACATCCTGAGCTTTGTTTGTTTTCACCATACTCTGTATAAGCATTATTTTCATTTAGATCAACTGCAAACATATCATCGATTTTTTCAGTTTTAATTGGCATGTTTTCATTATTAGTTTGCGAAAAACTAGTTACTGAGATTATAAATAGTACCAATACCAATCTAATCATTTTCTCTCTTTTATACAGCCTAATTTCTTAAGCCTTTTAAAATGCTTCACTTTTATAAACTCTCCAGAAAATCTCTTTCTAACTTTTTTCCAGTATTTTTGACATTTTTCAAATTTCTTTGAATCTTTTTTAGGATCAAGTGCTAATTCCACATCACTAACAATCGCTAGTTTTGATTTTTTTAGACATTTAAATTTACCCTTTGATTTTTCAACCCATGTTTTATCTTTAGAGATACATTGTGCTTCTTTAAAATCCTCTTTTGTACAAATAGACTCTAATTTGGGATCAGTTAATTTTAACCATCTCTCTTCTTTTGGAAGTTTGTTTGTCTGTAAAAGCTTAAGAATTTTTCCGCAATATTTATCAGCTTTTCTTTTTGTCTTCTTTGGATTTTTTGCTTTTTTATTTTCTTTTTTACATTTATCAAATGCAAGTTTACTCTCAACTATAGCTTGTTTTTTACATTCTCTTTTCTCTTTACCTTTAAGCTCGATACAGGCTTCTTTTGCGCTTGATTTAGCCGATTTATAGGCCTCTTTCTCAGTTTCACATACTGAGTTTTTGCCAAATACCTGGCTTGATAGAGTAAATATTAAAAAAAGAATTACTGTTTTCATTAATGTCTTATATTATCGCCAAAAAAATGATTTGTAGTAAGACC
>CAYGTU010000031.1:10293-21391 GCA_964352945.1 uncultured Bacteriovoracaceae bacterium | reverse complement strand
ATTCAAACCCACTTGAACTTTACCCATAAAACCTGCACCAGCAAATTTTTCAGGATCTGAAGACCCGTCAGTAAGTGATGAAAAATCATTATCTCCAACATCAACACCAAGACCAACGTTTATACCTACTAAAGTAACATCAAATTTGTTTGCGTAATCAGAGTTTTGGTTTGCAGAAATTTGAAGACCTGCATCTGCCATACCTTTTAAATATGTACTCGCATCTGTATCTGGTAGATTTGTATTTACTTCATTTTCTAGACTATCAAAAAGTGTGTTACCAGCAGCATTACATGTACCTGCTCCAAAAGCACCACCACAAACTCTGTTTGTAATTTCAAACAGCCCCGCATTCGCACTAGCACCTACAAGTAGAGCAGCACTTAAAATAATTCCCTTTAAATTTTTCATTATTCTTCCTTCGATTTGTTAAATATACGTTTAGATATTGTACCGAATGGGGCTCGCTTTTCTAGTCTTTTTGCGCCATTTTTTGCGAAAAGTTTTAGGATGGGTAATTCCTCCATAGTACCAAAATCCCTTACCATTCTGCTTAGCAAAGACTTGTGCTTGCGTATAGAGAGCTTTCAGCCTTTTATCCTTGGGCTTTTGATAAATGAGCGCATTACCCGACTTTAAGAGTTGGAGATTGATATCAGTTTTTTCTAATAAAACCTGAGCTAAAATTCTCTGATAAATATCAACTGACTTGTTTTTAAGAGAGACCTTTTTGCCTTCAATAAGCCCTTTGAGAAAGCTTTTTGAAGCCTCTCCTTGATCTTTTATTCCTAGCTTATCAGTTTGCCCCATTTCAGGAGCATCGATGTTACGAAGTCGAATCCTTAACTCTCTTCCGATGAGATCTTTAGCAACAAAAGTATCTCCATCGATAACTTTAATCACAGTCACTTTTGACGTAAGTCCAAAGACCCAGATAATCTTAAGTAACAATATTATGATAAAAGCATACAAAAATTTCATAGCTCTCCTTTTTGCCTTTTCTTTCACTACTTATAGACCTATAAGCAATCAAACAGGAAAATAGGAATTTATAAGTCTATGAGAATACAGGATTCTGTAAAAGATCATTTTAATTTTGAACTCGTTCACGTTGATAAAAACTGTGGTGCTCGCGCTGGTGTTATTCATACTCCTCATGGCGATATTCCTACTCCTGTGTTTATGCCCGTGGGAACCCATGGCGCAGTCAAGGCCTTGCAGCCTAAGATGCTTGAAGATATGGATACAAAAATTATCCTATCAAATACCTATCATTTGCACTTATCACCGGGTAGTGATCTCGTTAAAAAAGCTGGCGGGCTTCACAAGTTTATGGGATGGAATCGCCCCATATTAACAGACTCGGGCGGGTTTCAAGTTTTTAGTCTGCAAGGTAATTCTATTACTGAGGAAGGTTCTTCTTTTAAAGGACCGAACGGAAAAGATATTCTTCTCACTCCAGAAATCAGTATTGGAATTCAGCAAAATCTTGGCTCTGATATTATGATGGCCTTTGATGAATGTATTCCTCACCCTGCAACTGAGAAATACGTGGAAAAATCAATTGCTAGAACTCACCGTTGGCTAGATCGTTGTATCCAAACTTGGGACAATCCCAAGCAGGCTCTCTTTGGGATTATCCAAGGTGGAACTTATGATAAATGGCGTGATGTTTGTCTTGAAGAAGTTGTAGCCCGTGATCTACCTGGTTATGCTATTGGTGGAGTAAGTGTTGGAGAAGGTCCAGATTTAATGGAGCGAGTGGTTTCTCATACAGCTCCAAAGATGCCAACGAATAAACCTCGTTATGTTATGGGTGTAGGGAATCCTGAAGATCTCTTAATGATTTGGGAGCATGGTGTGGATATGAGTGATTGTATCATTCCAACTAAGTTTGCTCGTGGTGGAACATTTTTTACAAACCGTGGAAAAATAAGAATTACTCACAAGAACTATCGCCGTGATTTTTTTCCTGTAGAACCAAATCTTGATGATTATGTTAATAATAATTTTTCTCGAGCTTATATCAAACACCTTTTTGATTCTAATGAAATCTTAGGTGCGATCCTTGCGACTCAACATAATATTTCTTTCTACAAGAATCTTGCTGAAAGAGCTCGTCAAGCAATTTTAGAAGATCGCTTTTTACAATTTAAGGCTGATTTTTTAGAAGAATATATGTCTGGAAAAAAAGGTAGTCTAAAATAAAAAAGCCCCGCAAGTTGCAGGGCTTAAATTATATTTCTTAATTTTGTATAAAATTACTTACAAGAAACGCTGATATCCATTTTTTGTGCAGCTAGAGCTTCAGCAGAACCTGCTTTTACTTTATCACCACTTGGAGTACCAGTTACACTACTCTTAGCATCTGCTTCAAGTGTTACCTCAGATCCTTTTGTTAATGAATCTAATTTTGATAGTAAATAAGTAGCTGCATTTTCACCTCTTTTAGCTGCTAATACATCATTCATTTCTTCAAGTGTTTTCGGATCTTCAACCTGACTATCAGTTGGGTATAAATCAGAACCTACAAGTGTATTAATTTTCTTAGCGCAACTAGAAGTAATGTTTGTAAATGAAGCTTTACCTACAACAGTCATTTTACAACTACCTGTTTTAGCTTCATTCATCCAATCAGCTATCTGAGACGCAATTTCGTCTAATTTTTCTTCTAGACCACTTGCATCTTTAGATTCAACTAAACAGTCATTATATTTAGCTTCAACATTATTTGTAATCGCTAATGGTTTTTTTGGTTCCTCTTCTCTGTAAGCTCCAAAACTAACAACAACTGTATAATAAGTTACAATATCTGTTCCAACTACTTTGGATCTATTCTTGCCCCTAGTTTTTGTTTTTCCTGGTTTAGCACACCTAGGATGACCAGGCTTGATTGGTTTATTATTTGGCTTCTTATTTATTGTTCTTGCTGTACTTAAAACTTTTATAATGTCTTCTTCTTTCTCTGTTTCTCTTACATATGTTTTTCCTAAGACAATCTGATATCCATGAGCTGCTAATTCATTAGTTGCTTTAGATATAAATTTTTCTGCTTCTGCTAGTGCTTCATCAAGAGACTTAAAAGAATGAGTACCAATCATTGCTTTTTCATATTGTGGATGGGAATCAAAATCACCCTCCGCTTCTTCAAATCCTGGTTTTACTATTGGTTTGTAAGGTGAAGATGTTACTTCTAAAATCTCTTCTGTTGTTAGATCAATTTTCTTTACTTGCGACATCGCTGCTAGTGAAAAAAACAATGTTAAAAAAAATATCGATTTCATTATTATATCCTTATATTACGTTTATCTATTTCCTTAAAGTATCAAATTTTAGAGAAAACTTACTACCAACTTTCTTCTTTTTGCTACTTCTTCTAGCCTTTCTTGCTGCTTTCTTTTTTGCCTTCACATCTTTTTTAAGAGCTTGAAATTCTTCTTTAGTACAACTTCCTGATTTAGCTTTATCTTCAAGAGATTTTGCTAATTCTGGATCTATATTTCTCTTTGTTGCAAGCTTTGCAATCTTATCACAATATTTTGAACCTTTTTTAGCATTCTTTAATTCTTTCTTTAAATTTTTGAAATCTTCTTTAGAACAAGTTCCTGATTTAACTTTCTCTTCAATTTTTTTCTTAAAGTCATCAGCTACACCTTTTTTAGAAGCTAGCTTTTCAATCTTTCTACAGTACTTGTCACCTTTTGAAGCATTCTTTGATGCTTTCTTAGCAGCCTTCACTTTACCTTTTAGATCTTTAAAATCTTCTTTAGTACAAGTTCCAGATTTGGCTTTTGCTTCGATCGCTTGTTTTAAATCATCAGCTATGCCTTTTTTAGAGGCGAGCTTTGAGATTTTTTTACAATACTTATCTCCGCCTTTATCTTTTTTACTTTTCTTACTTGATTTTTTACATGCCTTAACAGCATCTTTAGCATCTTTGATTTTTTGTTTGTTATCAGACTTACAGGTTTTCTTTTCAGCACCCTTTAGTCCTTTACAAACACCTTTGGCTTCTTTAAGAGCACTCTTTAATGCCTTAACATCACAGCCCTTCTCATCTTCTTTTTCTGAAGCAAAAGCGCTAAGACTTAAAATTAAACTCAGTACCACGAATAAATTGATAACCTTCATTATCTCCCCTCTCTTTTAAATTTTACTTAATGGTATTATCGGCTAGTTACGAGACTTGCCCAAGATAATTTTTTATTATTGTGAAATTAAGTACTTAGATCATTTTTGATAGGCATAAATTTTTGTCAACTTTTGATATAGGTCTTCTGTGTTCGTTTAAAAGCTTTGAGGCCAGATCTTCAATTATCTCATCAAAAGGTCTGTGACCACTATGAATAGCGTGGGCATATTTTTTTGAGTCATTAACAAAAAGATCATGCATAGGTTTAACTTGATTATAGAATTGAAGATGAACACCTTGCTCTGTTCGCCCCCTTTCTTCTATATCTCTTTTGAGTCTTCTTCTAAAACGCTCGTTTTCTGTTGTTGAAATATAGATCGCCTTATCAAAATACTGTCTGCATGCTAGCTGTGATAAAACAAGTATTCCATCAACAATAATAAATTGGTGCGGACTTAGCCTCTCTGCTTTTTCAATCCGAGAGTGAGTAACAAAATTATAGACAGGAACGTCAATACTATTTCCATTTTTAAGCTCCTTTAAATGGCTTCCAAGTAATTCAAAATCAAGGGCATCTGGATGATCAAAGTTTACAGAACCACCATCATGATCAAACTTAGAACTCTGATCTTTATAATAGCTATCCTGATATAAAAGAGCCGCTCTATCACCAAGCCTTTCGCAAAGCATTCGTGCAAAAGTAGTTTTTCCGGAGCCTGAGCCTCCAGAGATGCCAATTACATAGGGAATTTGACTTTCACTTTGTTGATCGAATTTATAATCCTGATAAGAAAATATACATTGAAAAGGGATTATTTTATAGGAACCTTGAAATGATTACAGGCTATTTTTCCAAAGCTAAATTATCTGAATTTGGCCTTAATATACGTCAGAAAGGTCAGTTTAGCCTAGACTTTTAACGCGTACTGTACTTAAATGCCATCTTCTAAAGATGTTAAAGGGGACTCTGGTGAAAGCGCTTAGTAATGCTTTATTTTCTATACTTCAAAAAATTGGAAAATCCCTTATGGTTCCTGTTTCGGTTCTTCCGGCAGCCGGACTTTTGGTGGCAATTGGAAGAGTTCTTCAAGATGCAGGGATGGATAACGAGGTTGTAACTAACACTGCCTTTCTTTATACCGGTAAGCTTTTTTATAGCGGTGGCTTGGCCATATTTGAACAACTTCCCGTTATTTTTGCTATAGGTGTGGCGATAGGCTTCACTAGTGGAGCTGCTGTTTCAGGCTTAGCCTCAGTTGTGGGTTATTTCACTTTAACTAACGTCTTAAAAGTAATTGGTGAAATAAGAGGTCTTTCTCTAGAAATTAATACCGGTGTTTTTGGCGGGATTATCATGGGTTTAATCGCAGCTAACGTTTATAAGAAATTTTATCAAACTGAACTACCTAAATTTCTAGGTTTTTTTGCAGGAAAAAGATTAGTTCCCATTATAACTGCTGGATCTGCTGTTGTTGCTGGAATAGTCCTTGGAATGATTTGGCCTCCAGTTCAAGAAGCCATTAATAACTTTGGAACAAGTGTCATGGCAAGTGAATACGGACCTGCTTTTTTTGCTGCTGGAAAAAGATTACTTATTCCAGTTGGCCTTCACCATGTTTATTATCCTCCTTTTCTATATGAGTTTGGAGAATTTGTTACGGAATCAGGAAAGGTGCTTCACGGGGAATCTGTGAGATTTTTTGCAGGAGATCCTACTGCCGGTAAAATTCAAGCCAGTGAATTCCCTGTTTTACTTTTTGGATTACCTGCTGCTGCATTTGCAATGTATTTAAGAGCTGCAAAAGAAAAGCGAGCTGCCATTGGCGGAATCATGTTTTCTGCTGCACTAACTTCAATGCTTACAGGAATTACCGAGCCTATAGAATTTTCCTTTATTTTTGTTGCTCCTCTTCTTTATGTGTTTCATGTACTTGCTGCTTTTGCTTCGGGCATGATGACAAATGCCTTTGATATACACCTAGGTTCTACTTTTTCTCCATCATTAATTGATTATGTTGTTGGGTATTTTAACCAACAAAATAGTATGTATCTTTGGTTAGTTGTTGGACCTATAATTGGATTAGTATATTTTGGCGTTTTCTATACATTGATTCCTTATTTTAATTATAAAACTCCAGGTCGTGAAAGTGACGAAATAGAAGATGACTCTCATTTAGAAATTTCTGAAAAAGCTAAGCAAATACTTGTTGCCATTGGTAATGGCGCAAATATTAAGGAACTTGATGCCTGTATTACCAGATTACGACTAACTGTTGTTAATGATGAACTTGTAAATATAGATAAATTAAAAAGTCTTGGGGCCGTTGGGGTTATGAAAACAGGACTTAATTTTCAAATAATAATGGGAACAGAGTCTGAAAAAATAAAAGAGCAAATACTTAAAATAAAAGAATCAATTCAAGTTGAAACTATTCCAGAAAATATCTTTAAGGCTCCCATGATTGGTGAAATCATTCCACTTTCAGAGGTGCCTGATGCTACTTTTGCTAAAAAACTCGTTGGTGATGGTTTTGGAATTATTCCAAGTGAAGGTGTGGTCTACGCTCCAAGAGCAGGAAAGATTGCCCAACTTTTTCATACAAATCACGCCATTGGTATTATTGATGACTTTGGTCTTGAAACTTTAATTCATATTGGAATTGATACCGTAAAAATGAAAGGTGAAGGATTTAAAGCATTCGTAAAAATGGGTGATACTGTTCAAAGAGGCGATAAACTTATTGAGTTTGATATAAATCTAGTACGACAAAACGCAAAATCAGATATCACTCCTGTTGTTTTTACTAATATGAATAAAGTAGATTCATTTAATATAACCGCTCAAGGAAAAATTAATAAAGATACAACTCTTTTAAATATACAAATGAAGGAATAGATTTATGGAAAAAAATGTTACTATTTTAAATCAAGAAGGATTACACGCTAGACCTGCCGCTAGTTTAGTTCAAGAAGCAAACAAATATCAATCTGATATTAAAATCATTGCTGGTTCTCAAGAAGTTAGTGCTAAATCCATAATGGGTATTATGGCCATGGGTCTTCAAAAAGATGCCCAGATAACTATAAAAGCTGATGGTGAAGATGCAACGAATGCTGTTAATTCAATCGTTAATCTTATCAATAATCAATTTAATATTGAGTATTAATAAATGTTAAAAGGAATTGGAGCATCTTCCGGCATTGCAATTGGATCGACTTTAAAAATCCATGATTCAAAACTTGATATCAAGAAAGTAACTCGTCAAAATTTTGATGGTGAACTAGATGCATTATCAGAAGCAATTAATAAAACTCGCCTAGATTTAGAAAAAATAAAAATTAAAACTTTTGAAAAACTAGGTAAAGACAAAGCCGATATTTTTGATGCTCACCTCTTAATATTAGATGATCCTGAAGTTTTTAATAAGACAAAAACAATAATTGAATCTGAAATGATCAATGCCTCGTGGGCACTTCAAACTGTAGTAAATGAATACATCACATTATTTAGATCTATGAATAATGAGTATATGAATGAAAGAGCGACTGATATTCAGGATGTTTTTTCAAAAGTACTCAATTACCTTGAAGGAATTACAACTCAAGACTTAAGTCTTCTTACTGATAAAGTAATACTCATCGCCGATGATCTAACTCCTTCACAAATTGCAACAATGAATAAAGATGCTATCATCGGGATTCTTACGAATAAAGGTGGAAAGAGTTCTCACACATCTATCATGGCAAGAACTCTTGAAATTCCTGCGGTAGCGGGCTTAAAAAATATTACTGAGACTGCAGACAACAGCCTTGTTATCCTAGATGGAAAATTAGGAGAAGTTATAATTGATCCTAATGAAAAACAACTCACTTACTATAAAGAGCTTCAAAATGAACTCACTAAAGAAGCTAAAGAATTACATCGACTTGTGGGTAAAGAAGCCATCACTAAAGATCAACTAAAAATTGAATTAGCCGGAAATATTGGAACTCATAATGATCTTGAATCGTTTCATAAAAATGATGCTGAATCGGTAGGACTCTATAGAACAGAATTTCTTTTTCTCGATAGAGATTCAATGCCATCTGAAGAAGAGCAGTTTAAAGAATATTCTCAAATCATTAAAGATCTTAATGGAAAAGAGTGCACGATTAGAACTCTTGATATTGGTGGAGATAAAGAACTTCCCTATTTAAAGCTAGAAAAAGAAGAAAATCCTTTTCTTGGATACAGGGCAATTAGAATTTGCCTTGATCAACCAGAGATATTTAAAACTCAACTTAGAGCAATTCTTAGAGCGAGTGTATTTGGAAAAGTTAATATCATGTTTCCTATGATTTCTTCTATCGATGAGCTTAAGGCCGCTAAAGAAATATACTGGCAGTGTCAAAAAGAACTTGAAAAAGAAAATTTAGATTTTAGCCACAATATTAAAATTGGAATGATGATTGAAATTCCTTCGGCTGCTATTATGAGTGATCTGTTTGCAAAGCATGTTGATTTCTTTTCACTTGGAACAAATGATCTCACTCAATATACCTGTGCTGTTGATAGAGTAAACCCTAAAATTGAACATCTTTATGATCCCTTCAATCCGGGTCTAATGAGACTTATTAACTACACTGCTTCAATGGCAAAGAAATATAATATTGAAGTTTCTGTCTGTGGTTCCATGGCCCATTATCCAGAGCTTGTACCATTTTTTATTGGCTGTGGAGTTACAAAATTAAGTATGAGCCCTATTCATATTTTAAAAACTAAAAAACAAATTCTCGATCTGGAATTTTCTAAATGTGAAGATATAAAAGATAGTATTTTCAATATGGAAACTTCAGAAGAAATAAAAGATTACTTAACTGATTTCTACAAGGGTATAAAATGAAAAAACTAATTTTAATTTTACTAGTTACTTTTATTACTAATTCAGTAATGGCGCAAAAAATTACGTATAGTAAAAGCTTAAATTATCTAATTCAAAATATTCAACCTGCTGGGACGGCCAAAGGTACTATAGTAGCTTCACCTTCTAAAGCAAATCCAGATTATTGGTTTCATTGGGTAAGAGATGCTGCTTTAGTAATGAGTGCAATTATTGATGTAGCCCAAAGAACTAATGATTATCAAACTAAAAAATATCTTTACTCACTCGTTGATAATTATATTTACAGAGTGAAAGAAAATCAAAAAGCTGCCGGTTTTTGGGGACTCGGAGAACCAAAATATAATGTTGATGGAACTGTTTACACCGGACCGTGGGGAAGACCACAGCATGATGGACCTGCATTAAGAGCACTTACTTTAATAAAATACGCTAATATCTTGATCGCTAGTGGCCAAAAAGATTATGTTATCAAAAATCTTTACTCACCTACACTTCCAGCAACTAGTCCGATAAAAATGGATTTAGAATACACGGCAAGACATTGGAATCAGCAGGGGTTTGATTACTGGGAAGAAGTTATGGGTCTTCATTTCTCTACTGCAATGGCGCAAAGAAAAGCCTTAATTGAGGGTGCCAAGCTAGCGACCCTTCTTGGTGATGTATATGCAGCTGGTTACTACAAGATTGAAGTAAAAAAGATAGAAGTTTTAATTGCAAAATTTTGGGATAATAACAAGGGATATATCCAATCAACTCTTTATCAAACTCGAGGAGTAGGAAAATCACAACTTGATATTTCTTCAATTTTAGGAATCATTCATGCTGAAACAAATGATGGATTTTATCCTGTAGATCATCCGCATGTCTTAAAAACAGTATTAAGACTTGAAGATACTTTTAAGGGACTTTATAAAATTAATGCATATGAATCTAATCAACTAGGATTAGCAATCGGCAGATACCCAGAAGATACTTATAACGGTTATAATACTGACGGAGTGGGGCACGCTTGGTTTTTAGCTACTTTTGCTATGGCCGAACTTCATTTAAAACTTGCTCATCAAATTAAGAAAAACTTTCGAATAACTAATACGGATTTTTACTGTCGTTTATTAAAATACAATGACTGTAATTTACTCTCTCGAAATTTAAGCAAAGCAAATATTATATCTGCTCTTTATAATAAAGCATTAGGTTATTTTAATCGTGCTAATTATCATGCAGCTTCTGATGGTCGCATGAGTGAGCAAATGAATCGTTATAGTGGTTATATGGAAGGAGCAAATAATTTAACTTGGAGTTACGCTTCTCATTTAACTGCTCTCTTACAATATAGATAAACTATTTTGAATTATAAATTCTATCCCCAGCGTCTCCAAGACCTGGGACTAGATACCCAATATCATTAAGGGATTCATTATCTGATATTGTATAAATATCTACTTCTGGATGAGCATCATGAACTCTTTTAATTCCGTGTTCACAAGTTAGAAGAGTAACCAGCTTAATTTTTCCAGCCCCTTCTTCTTTTAATCTTTTCAACGCAAGTAAGGCAGTATCACCCGTAGCAAGCATTGGATCCATAACGATGACATCACTTCCTTTAAAATTTGCTGGCATCTTAAAAAAGAATTCCACAATATTTTTTGCAACTTGATCACGATACATACCTATAAAACCAACTGAACAAAAAGGAAGTATTGAATAAGCAGCTTCCATTAGTCCATTACCAGCTCTTAATATAGAAACAATAACCGGTGGATTTTTAATCATTCCAAATTTAGCCTTAGTTAAGGGAGTTTCAACTTCAACTGATTTTAATTCTAAATCTTTGGTTGCTTCCATTGCTAAGGACTGACTAATTTCTGAAAGTATTCTTCTAAAATCACTACTAGGTGTATTTTTATCTCTTAAAAGGGTTAACTTATGTTCTAAAACTGGGTGTTTGAGACATATTACATTTTTACTCATAGTATTTCCTTGTGATTTGATTACTCAATTTATAGCTTTTTATCAGTAAAAAATCACATTTTTTAGGAGATTATCAGGTAGCGTGCTGGTAAATGTTGCCATAGTATATTTG
>CAYGTU010000031.1:0-10283 GCA_964352945.1 uncultured Bacteriovoracaceae bacterium | reverse complement strand
AAACTCTTCTCTTTAAATTTTAGGTAAATTTTTGTACATAAGTCTTAGCAAAATTTTTGAAGGAGATTTTAATGAAAAAAATGATTCAATTAATTAGTATTCTCATACTGGTTTCTTGTGCCACACAAGTTCCACAAAAAGAATATATGACTGGAGCTACAATGTGGTTTCAAAATGCAGGGGAAGTAATCGCTTTGCAAGAACAAGCATATAATATTGCTCGCTTAAGACTAGACGAAGATCTAGCGCAAAAACATAATAAACCTAGAGCTGTTATCGTTGATGCTGATGAGACAATTGTGGATAACTCGCCCTACCAAGCTTATAACGTAAAAAAGGATAGAGATTACAGCAGTGAATCTTGGGCCGAATGGGTAAAAATGGAAAAAGCACGGGCCATTCCAGGTTCAGTAGAATTTTTAAATTATGCAGCCTCTAATGGCGTAAAAGTTTTTTATATTACAAATAGAAAAATGGATGGTTATGATTCCACTTTAAAAAACTTAAAAGAGCTTGGATTCCCAATTGAAAAAGATTCACTTTTACTTCGTGTAACATCTAGTTCAAAAAAAGAAAGACGTGAAAAAGTAATGAAGGATTACCATGTTGTATTATTAATGGGGGATGCCTTAGGGGATTTCGCTGATGTTTTTGAACATAAAACAACAGAAGAGAGAAATCAGTGGGTAAGAAAAATGAAAAATGAATTTGGTAAAAAATTCATTGTATTACCAAACCCAACCTATGGTGAATGGGAAGGTGCAATCTATAAATATAATTATGGGGCGGATCAGCTAACTAAAGATAAAATGAGAAAAGATTCTCTTACTACTTTTTAAAACTATTTAAAAAAATATCGACACATACTGCCCATCTCTGATGGGCGTTTTTTATAATTAAGAGAATCTTCCATCCAACGATTATAAGTACTCATTATATAGTTGGGAATAGCTTTAGCATTCTTAGAATTTAATGCCTTGTATTCTATCTTTTCAATTGGAGTTTCTATGCTCAACTTATATTTTGTCCAAGCAGTATTAAATTGATTGATATGAGTTATTTTAAAATTTTCAGGTACAACTTTATTAAATCGAGTCACAATATGTTGATCCATTTTGACTAAAACAGCATCTAACTCATTATCATTTAAAAAATACTTAAAAATACTTTTAATAGAATGGTATCTAACTGGTTCTCTATAAGAGCCAAGCATGTATTCTGTTGATTTATTAAATTTAAATCTTTCAGCATTTTCTAAAAACTCTCCATAACCTTTTATTTTCGTTATCCCCTTTTCTCTTCTATAAGTATAATCAGTCATATGAGCATCCATATCTCGAACTAATATAGATTCAACTTTTCCTGATTCTCTATTAATAGCAACTAAAGTATTTTGTTGATGCAATTCACTAGTTAATCCTTTATCAAATGCCAGCATTGAATAAATTTCGGCCATGGGTTTACCAAAATTCTTAAATATAAAATCCGTTTTGGTAATTTTAAAACCAATATTCGCATTCTTAGTTGCTTGATATATATCATCTATATATCTAGTCTTTTTGCCATCTCGCTTTGAAATTAGGGCATACCATGGAAGTATTGTATGTGTATTCGGAGACAAACTTTCTGGAAATTTTCTTAATATGTAACCGCCCGCTTCGTTTGTATTCTTAGGTATAACTGAAATTCCTTCACTAAAAAAATCCCATTTAACTTTTGTACCTTTTAACTTTCCATCTGTTTCATGGAGTAATTCTTTATATTCATTACTTATAGCTACTGCTCTTATTGCGTGTTCATCAGTAATAATTCGATTTGAAATCCCACCCATTGACTCTTTCATAGACGTTTTAATAATAAAACTTTCGTTTGTTGCAGCTTCTTTAACAAATAGACTTCGCGCTGAAGATGAAGGTGTGGCAATAAATTTTTCTTTATCAATAATTGCTGCCTCTATGTAATTTTTAAAATTATCCTTTTGTGAAGGATGGATAAACATTTTTACATATATTTTCCCATCAATAACTTTTGTTAATTCACTAGGTGAATCAGCTAAATTACCAAAGATATTAACTTCATTAATATCTACATATATTGTTATCAGTTCAAACACTTTGTTATTGTGAGGCTGATACGTATCCGCTAAGTTTCCATGATGCTTTGCCATCGGAACGACTAAGCCTAAAGGATTTCGAATATTGGAAAAAAATGGCGTTGACTTAGATAGATTTTGTTCAGCCTCTATCCATTCTTTTGAAATAACATCACTGAAATATTTAAATGATTCATTGTTTAGTATGTTTGACTCATCTTGCGAAAAAGCAAAATGTGAAATTAAAAATAATAAAATTATATTTTTAAAAATCATCGACCTCTACTTTTTTAAAGTTTAAGCCAACACTATTATCAACTAATTTGTAATAATATATTGATTCTACTTCACCCTCTGTCGTTGTTAATTTAAAAATATTTGGTTTTTCAGGATTTCTTTCAAACACTCTTGTTTTCAATATTTTCCCCGCTTCTCCAATTGCTTCATTTGTATTGGAAGAAACAATAATATCATCAACATCTTTAACTTCTATTCTCATTACGGCATCAGGAGAAATTCCCCCCACTGTAGAAACTTCCACTTGTCTTCCATACTTACTTGCAAAGGATAGATCATTATTTTGGCCCTTAATTACTGAACCAAGTCTATTAATATCAATCTCTCCAAAACCATCCCTTCTCATAAATTCTACTATTATCTGGCTTCGCTGTTCTTTAATCCTAGCTGAATTTTGTAAAAAACCTTTTGAAAACCTTACTCCTACTGCCCTCTTCTTAGATGAAGAAAAAAGAAAACTATTCATATAAAGTGGACCTTCAGTCATATGATCATAAACGTATTTTACAAGTGTTTTATTATCATCTCTAAGTAGCTTATTAAACTTTGAAAAATCAGCATCAATTAAAGGTTTTTTAATAATACCCATTCCTCTTTTTGCTCTCTGAGATAGAAAAGTACGATTAGTCGAAATAAACATTTTTAAAATATCATCATCATTTTTTATATCAGCTGTAGATTGTCCCCTATATAAAAGTTCATCCTTTCGATAAAACTTATTCATCTTGGCATGCCATTTACTTGGATCTTTTGCCGTTACTTCATAAAAAACTTTTTGAAAGTCTTCAGGAATTTCTCTTAAGGCATAATCATCAATTTCATTTTTACCTATGAATTCAACCGCCCATTTATCAACTACTTTTTTATAATCTTCTAAAACATCATTAAAAGTCTTTTTACCATCGTTATTTCTTAGAGCGTAATTGATAAAGTCTTCAGGATCAAAATCGATGAACCCTCTTTGCGCTCCTTTGTTTGTTGAAACACTAATTTGAGTGGGTAATTCATGATAATGAGGAATAATAGAATTTTTAAGTTTTAGATTTAATTCATTTCTTACTTTTATGTCATCAATAAATAATTGACCCATTACAATTTTTTCAATCATTTGCTCTTTGAAATCTATTTTTGTTGTCGCTTCACTAATTGATCCGACATAAGGTAATAATCCCTCATTTGCCAATATTTTATGACTAAGCATGTTTAAATATACATCATCAACTAGATCTCCACTTTGTTTTAAATTAAAGATTGTATCCAATATCGTTTCTACTCTTAAATCTGAGTCATCTACATTAGCTAATTTTTTTTCCAGTTCTAAGAGATTACTTTTTATTTTGTTTGGGCTCTCGTAACTTTTATAAATTCCTTTTCCAGAGAGATCAACCTTTTCGATCTCACTTAGAATATTTTTATAATTAAAATTATCGACATCTTGAAATACTTTAGAGTTGTAAAATTCATTAATTTTTTCCCAACCTTTTTTTCCAAAGACTTTTTTTACATAATCTTTTGAATCAGAAGAATTTAAAATTATTTTATTTTTAAATAATGATCTTGAATCAGAGAGAATATTTGCTAAATACCACTCTTTTAAACTTCTCTCATTACTATTTTCAAGTGTCTTATTAAAATCTGTCCATGTTTGACTAACATTTTTTCGATAGAATTTTGATAAGTTTTCCTTCCCGGCCATAAAAAGCGGACAGGAATCTTTTGACCAAACGGAGACTGAAAATAATAGAAAAAATAAAAGTAAAATACTTCTCATCATTAATCCTTAGTAATTCAATCTCTTATCGGTCAGTTTTAGTGAAAATCTTAGAAAGAAATTCACAGTAACTACTTGTAATTACTTTGAATTTCTTGGTGTATTTCTTTATTTTAGAAGAGTTTATGGGTTTGAACTAATTATGAGTTTCAACCATTTGAGAGATTATCTTTGTTAGTTTTTCTAAGTTTTCATAAGTTACATTATGAAAAAGTGAAATTCTAAACTGGTTCTTACCAAGTTTTCTATAAGAATCAATATCTAGGACAGCTCCTTGAGCTCTTAGAACTTTTGTGATTTCTTCAGCATCAAATTTATCATCAAGATTAATAGTGGCAACACAAGTTGAGCGATACTTAGGATTAGTAACATAAGGCTTTAAATAATCTTTACTTTCGGCCCATCCATAAACTAAATCTGCCTTTTTCTTTGCTAAATCCAGTACACCTTTATAAGTAACTTCATTCATTAATTTTAATTGTTCATTTAAATACCAAAAGCTAGTCACACAAGGTGTGTTATAAGTTTGATTTAACTTTGAGTTATCAATAGCGAGTTTCCAATTCATAATTTCTGGAATATAGCGGTCACTTGCTTCAATATCCATCGCTCTTTTTATCGCTTTAGGACTCATAATCGCTACAAAAGTTCCTCCTTCAGAAGCAAAAACTTTTTGCGGGGAAAAGAAAAATACGTCAACATTTTCAAGGGGACAAAAAATTTGTCCTGCCCCACTAGTTGCATCAACGCAAACAAGAGCATCTGTTGTATTTTTTGGAAATTCAGCGGCCATTACGCCTGTACTTGTTTCATTTAACGTATAGCAAATTGTATCAAATGAAGAATCAATTTGAGCGTCTACTCCTTCACCAACTTCTTTTTTAAATTCAACAGCTTCAATCCAAGGAATTTTTGCGTGAGATTTATACCATTTGTTTGAAAATTCTCCACAAGTAAAATGAGCTGAACGCTTATTTACTAAACCAAGACCAATCATATCAAATAAAAAAGTTGCTCCACCATTTCCAAGAACAACTTCATATCCCGCTGGTATATCAAAATACTTATTAAAGTTATCTTGAACTTCTTTTACTAAATTTTTAACGGCAGATTTTCGATGTGATGTTCCTAATAAAGACGTTCCTGTTTTTGCCAAACTTTCAACAAATGACATTGGAATTAAAGAGGGACCAACTCCAAATCTTGGATCTGAAGGAATTAATTCTTTAGGTACTTTATAATTTTCAAACATTTTGACGCTCCGTAGCTATTCATATTAAATTCATCTCTAAGTCTAGAGCAAAAAAAGGATTTTACCAATGGCATACATTAATAAAACATTAAATTATGAACAGTTTGAGTTTTTAATGTAAAATAAGCCTATGTTAAAATCCCTATTTCTAGGCTCTATATTTCTTTGCTCACTCTGCTATGCAAAATTTGAGAATCAATCAAGTGATAAGTACTTAGAGTATAAATCTGCCAAAACTATATTAGGAACTATTACTGAATTTGTCGGAGATATCCAAATTGATGACAAAGGAACTATGAATACTTTTGATTTTAGACCCATCTTTGGGATCGGGATTGATTTTAATACCCAATATGACTTTGAGTTTAACACCGAGTTTTTAGTTTCCTATCCCGAAGAAATGGGAGATGCAAGTGGAGTCAGTAAACAATTGTTTTTAATTCGAGCCGATATACAAAAAAAATATTTTACCCATTGGTATTTTAAAATTGGAACCTCTTGGTTTATTACTAATATCTATGGCAATGGTGGTACACAATCGCTTGGAAATGGAGCTGGATCAACTGCCTTTCCTAAATCCTCAAAATCAAATTTCTCCCATAATTTTACTCTTGATCTTTCAGCTGAATATATGATCAATAAAGAATGGGGAGTAAAATTGCACACTTTATATTATAATTTACATGATACCGAACAATTTGCTTGGTCATATATAATTACAGCTAATTACTACTGGGATATAAAAACTTTTTTTAAATGAAATATTTATTCTTCTTACTCACATTTCAAGCTTATGCTTTTACCCTCAATAATAATTTTGAAGGAGCTTTTAAAAATCCTAAAATAAAAGTTAAGCCTACTTCCAATTTCTCCTGCGCAAATGCTATTTTAACTAAAGAAGAACTAATAAATATAATTGAAGAAGCGGTTGATTACTGGAACAAAATTCCTTCAAGCTCACTTAAGCTAATTGCGGGTGGTGAATATAATACTTCAAGTACAGATTTTGCCAATGGTCACCTCTGTGTTTCTGGATCCTGTAATTTACCTGTCGTTCCAAAAGTTTCCGGAGTGGTAATTGCCTGTAATTCAAATGCCGCTGATAATTTTAGTTCATCAAATATTTTAGCGACAACTCTTCCGACTAACTTTACTTCTAAAGAAATAAAGGGTTCTGTCATTATCATTAACGACACAGCTAGTTCCAAATTTAGTACATTAAGCACTGATGAAAGGATTGCTGTCATTGCTCATGAACTAGGTCATGCTATTGGCCTAGGTCATTCAGCCGTAAAAGAATCCCTCATGTATTTTTCGACCGTTCCTGAGCGCAGAAGTGTAGGACGCGATGATATGGCAGGGGCAACCTATCTCTACCCACGAGAAATCGCAAGTTGTGGGACTATTGGAAGTCCCAGTGATTTTATCATAAATTTTGGAATAGGTGTCTTAATCTCACTACTCTTCTTTGTTTTACCAATGAAGAGAAGAGATAATAAAAGAAAAACGACTGAAAGAAAATCTTAACTTAAAAAGCAAGTTCCTCTTTTTTTACATTCCTCTTCATATGCTAAAATATAATCCATCTCTTCTCTAGATAATAGATCGATATCAATTAAATTATGATCATAACCAATATAAACCATATTCTTAAAGCGAAGCATTCCCTTAAACTCAGGATGTTTTTCTACTATAGCTATATTTTCAATTCTCACTCCTCCCACTCCTGGAATATAAATCCCAGGTTCAAGAGAAACAACTTGATGTTCTTTCATTGGAACATTTGAAATTGAGCTAATTCGCACACCTGATTCATGAACATGTACTCCAACTCCATGACCAGTTCCATGCATATAATCATAACCAAATTTTCTCATTGGCGCGCGAGCAAGACCATCTAATATTTTACCTTCAATTCCCTCAGGAAAAACGGCGCTCTCAAGGGCAATCAGGCCTTTTAAAACTAAAGTATAAATTTCTTTTAATTGTGCTGTTGGTTTTCCATCAGCTGAACCCATAAAAGTTCTAGTCGTGTCAGTGGCAAATCCCGCTTCAAAATATCCACCTGAATCAAGTAAGCACATATCATCTTTATTAATAAAAACATTATCTTTTGGGCTTGAATAATGAATGATTGATCCATTAGCGCCAACACCCGCTATCGTTCCAAATGATTGTTCGATATTTCCTAATTTATTATATTCTACACTCGTATGCTTATAAAGATCTAGTTCACTCACTTTTTTACCAGCAGCTACTTCTGATTGAACCCAACTAATTGTATTAAATATTGCTTTATTAGATTTATTAAAACTTTCTATCATAGATTTTTGTTCAGTTTGATCTTTGATAGATTGAAAAGGTATTACGCCGCCTTCTTTTTCTTTGAGTTTCTTTCCAAATACTTCTTTTAATAAATCATAGTCGCAGCAATTTAAAAATGATGAATCTATATTTACTGTTTTAAAATTATTTTCGCCTTCTACTTTCTTAAATTCAGTAACGAGATCACTTGCTTCAATTTCAATAAAGCTAACTTTATCTATACTTCTAGCTTCGTCAGAAATCATCATTCCCTTATCCACATAGACATAAATTTTATTCTTAGTTAAAAAAGCGCGAGACACAAAAGAAGACATATTAGGTAAATGATACCCCCTGCAATTTGTTAACCATGCAATTGAATCAAGAGCTGTTAAGTAATATGCTTCAGTGTCATCTTTTAAAATATAATCGATTTTTTGCGCAGGTGTTTTACCCGCAAATTCAGGTTTAATATATTTAATTTCCCCAAGCTTTCCTTGTGGAAGTTTTGGAATAATTCGCTCCATTTGATTTTCATAAATTTTAATTGGCTTTGCTACAGCTTCAATTTTATTAAAAACACTTAAAGGTGTTCTGCTATCAACATAGGCGACAGACTTAAGACCTTTCTCTTGAATGTCTTTAATAACATCCCCCATGATGGCTTCAACTTTACGTACATTAATTTCATTAAGATCTACTTCTTTATCTGCTTGCTCCCAGTATCTTCCATCAACATACAAATTCGCCTTTCCGTCTCTAAAAACAAGTGTATTGGCCACACTTCCAGTGAAACCAGAGACGTAATAACGTAAACAATTCTCCATGGGCACATACTCATTTAAGTAAGGATCAAAACTTGAAATATACGCTGCGTCAATATTATTATCTTCTAAATATTTTCTTAAGTTATTTAAATTTGTATTAATTTGATTTTGATCTAAAATTGCTTTGCCCATGAGGTCTCCTGTAATGAGTTAAACATAGCCTAATATAGAGTTTTTGGGAAGTGTTAATAAAAAATCACCATGACAATTACCGTATTCATCCCTATGATAACCCCATGAAAAACAAGCCCGTATACTATGGAGAATATCTCCAATTAGAAAAAATACTTAATGCCCAAGATCCAATCTCTAATAAAATTGGTGCACCTGCACATGATGAAAATCTTTTTATTATTATTCATCAGGTTTATGAACTCTGGTTTAAACAAATTATTACTGAACTAGACTCTGCCATTGCTATTTTAAAAGAAGATTTTATACAAGATTCATTAATCAATACCATTGTGCATAGACTAGAAAGAGTTACCGAGATCCAAAGAATTCTAATCGCTCAAATGAAAGTGATTGAAACTATGACTCCCCTAGATTTTCTCGATTTCAGAGATCTTCTGCTTCCTTCATCTGGTTTTCAGTCAATCCAATTTCGTCTAACCGAAGTTAAGCTAGGTTTTAAAATGAAATATAGGATGGAAGGAGAAAAGAAATTTTTCAACTCAAGACTAAATGAAAAAGATAAAAAGATCTTAGCTAAAGCTGAAGAAGAAACTTCCTTATTTGAAGCTCTTGAAAAATGGCTGGAAAGAATGCCCTTTGATCGTTTTGAGCATTTCAAATTCTGGGATCTTTATAGTGATGCAGTTTTAAAAATGCTCGAGAGAGATGAAAAAGTTATAAATGAAAATACAACTTTAAATGAACTAGAAAAAAAGATAGAGCTTAAAAATTTAAAATATACTCGAAAAACTTTCGCTTGTATTTTCAGTGAAAGAAAATATCAAAAACTAATCGATGAGGGAGTAAAAAGATTAAGTCAAAAAGCAACTCGTAGTGCAATTTTTATTCATCTTTATAGAGATGAACCTGCTCTAAGTATGCCTTTTAGACTCATTGATACAATAGTTGAGATTGATGAAAACTTTACATCATGGAGAAATCACCATGCGATTATGGCGCAAAGAATTTTAGGTGCTAAGATTGGAACTGGTGGTTCAAGTGGACATGAATACTTAAAAGCGGCGACTGAAAACGGCAGAATGTTTAAAGATTATTTTAATATCGCGACTTTTCTTATCCCTAGATCCCTCTTACCAACTCTGCCGGATAATTTAAAAAAGTCATTAGGATTTAATTACTAATATGTATGAAAAACATTATTCCCATTTTTTAGAGGCAAATTCAGGCAAGTTTCACTTTGCTGCTCATTCTCATCATTTTTGGCCAGATGTAACTAAAAAAGCTCAGGAACAATACTGGCTTGATTGTGCCAAATATGTAGATGATAAATGGAATTATTTTTTTTCAAATATCGTTCCAAAAACTAAAAAACATATCGCTAAAATAGTAAATTTCTCTAGGGAAGAAGATATTTCATTTGCTCCCAATACTCATGAACTAGCTTTTAGACTTTTAAGCTGTCTGGACCAGCAAAAAGATTTAAAAATTCTAACCACTGACTGTGAATTTCATTCTTTTAGTAGGCAACTTGATCGTGTAAATGAACTCTCAAATATTACAGTAACGAAAGTTCCATCTAAAGATCTCATTACAAGTCTTGAAAAT
>CAYGTU010000030.1:0-21658 GCA_964352945.1 uncultured Bacteriovoracaceae bacterium | reverse complement strand
CCACAATCCTCTAAGCTCCCGAGGTAACTTTTTTAAATTTTTAACAGATGGTTTATAGCGATTTGCTATTTTGTTAAGAGAATTAGAGTAACTTAATTCTAATTCCTTTGTTCCCTCATAATATGGTTTTTTGTATTTAGGAATATGAATATTATAATTTTTAGCATTTTTAAATACATGCATAGCTGCAAGAACTTTCGGAATATAATGTCTTGTTTCTTTTGGTATTATTCTTCTTTTTGATAATGTGTAAAAATCTTTAATGCCATATTTTCTAATTCTTCTTTTTAAACCATTTTCACCTTGATTGTATGCTGCCAGAGCTAATTCCCACGTACCAAACATTTCATATAATTTTTTAAAATGCTTAGCAGCTGCATTGGTAGATTTTAATACTTCTTTTCTTTCATCAGCATAAGAATTAATTTTTAGACCATAACGTTTCCCAGTTTCTTTTATAAACTGCCAAGGACCAACTGCTCCAGCATGGCTTCTAGCTCTAGTTGAATAGCCACTTTCAATTAAACCCACATAAAACAATTCTTTTGGAAGGCCGTGTAGTGTGAAAATATGTTCAATTTCTTCTTGATAGCTAACTCCATTATCTACGTAACGTTGAAATCTTTCTTTTTGAGCATCAGAAAAATATTTAATCCAAAAATTCACCACATTACTTGGTCTATGTTTTAAAAATGGGGCATTAGTAGCTGACTGTTTTAGACTAGCACTGTCTTCTTGATTTTGTTCATTAAACCATGACTCTAGGCTCTTATCGTTATTTTGAGTTTCTTTTTCGACAGCAACGGCGACATCTAAGTGTTCTTTTTTGTTATTTATTAGCTTGATATTAGAACATGAGGCTAAAAGTAAAAGTAAGATTAAGTTTTTATGAATTAAGTGCATAAAGTCTCCTATTTTTATTCTATCCTATATAGAAATTTATCAAACCTCAGGTTAAAATTTCAGGGTTTGAATTTATCAAAAAGTATAATTTTTTCATTTTCTGACTGAAATAGTCTGACTAAGGAGTTTTATGTCTCTTCTCTATTCTTTTTTATTAATTTTTATATCATGTAGTTCCAATGATTCTTATTTTCAAGAAAACTCAGATGATAAAAAAGAATCCACGTCTAAAAATTTAATGATATCCACTCAGGGACAATTTTCAACTGAAGCTGGTTTGAAGATGATTGAATTAGGTGGAAATATTTATGATTCTTTTGCTGCAATTAGTTTCGTCATTTCAGTTGAAAGGCCTCAATCAACGGGAATTGGTGGCGGAGGCTTTGCTGTTATTTATGATCCGGTTAAAAAATTAAAAACGGCTTATGATTTTAGAGAACAAGCACCAGCGCAAGCATTTGCTAAAATGTATCTTGATGAGAACGGTGAAACCATTAAAGATGCCTCTCTTCGAGGAGCAAAGTCAGTTGGAATACCAGGACTTGTTAAGGGTGTTATAGAAATTCATAGTAAATACGGAAAACTTCCACTTAAGACAGTCATCCAGCCGGCCATAGATTTAGCGAGTAATGGCTTTAAGGTCTATGCCCATTTAGCAAATGCTATAAAAGATAGTGAAAAAGAACTTAAAAAATTTGGTGATGGGAAAAAAATATTTTTTAAAAATGGCGTGCCTTTAAAAGTAGGAGAAAAATTAATTCAAAAAGATTTAGCAAAAACACTTAAGATAATAGCAGAAAAAGGAGTCGCTGGGTTTTATTCTGGATCAGTTGCTGATGCTATAGTTGCATCACAAAAAAATTTTGGAGGAATTCTAACATTAACAGATTTATCTAAGTATGAAGTGAAAAGAAGAGAACCCATAGAAGGTAAGTATAAAGATTATTCTATAATTAGTATGCCTCCACCAAGTTCAGGAGGAAGTCATGTTATTGAAATTTTAAATATATTAGAACCATTTAATCTAAATACAAAATTTGGCTTCCAAGATGCTAAGTCAATCAGTCTCATTGCTGATGCGATGAAAGTAAGTTTTTATGATCGAGCTAAATATATGGGAGATCCTGATTTTAATTATATTCCCTATAAGAAGATTACTTCTAAAAAGCATTCAAATAAATGGGCAGAAATGCTAAATTCTACAAAAGCTGCAGTTGTAGATGATATTGCAGTTAATATGCCTAATTACTATGAATCACCTGAAACTACACATTTCACACTTATGGATAAAGAAGGAAGAGTTATAAGTTCGACTCAAACAATAAATTATTATTTTGGCTCAGGTGTTGTCCCAAATGGTACTGGTATTGTGATGAATGATGAAATGGATGATTTTGCAACCAAAGTAGGTGATTTAAATGTTTATGGTGCTGCTGGCGGAAAAAACAATTTAGTAGAACCTTTTAAAAGGCCACTGAGTTCAATGAGTCCAACTATCGTTTTTAAAGATAACAAACCTGTTTTAGCTTTAGGTACTCCGAATGGAACGAGAATAATTACCTGTGTGGCCCAAACAATATTAAATTATATAGAATTTGAAAAATCACTCTGGGAATCAGTTTCAGCTGTAAGAATTCATCACCAGTGGAAAAATAATTATATGGAAGTTGAAGCTCCTTATTTTGATTCAGAAACAATGAGTTTACTTAAATCATACGGACATAACGTAAAAGAAAAAGATTCTGGGTGTAAAGTTCAGGCAATTGCCATGGAAAATGATTTATTGCATGGTGTCTCCGACCCACGAGGTGAAGGGATGAGCAAAGGTATTTAACTTTACATTTAATGCATGGAATTGTTCACTATAGTTAGAGAGAATTAAGGAGAAATACATGAACAATTCAAGTGAAGTTAAAGAATTAACTTTTACCGCCATCACCTTAGGGATAATAATTGGCGTAATAATGACAGCTGCCAATGTCTATTTGGGCCTCTACGCCGGAATGACAGTTTCAGCTTCAATCCCTGCTGCAGTTATTGCTATGGGAGTGTTTAAAGCACTAAGAAAAAAGAGTGTTTTAGAAACTAATATTGTTCAAACAATGGCTTCAGCTGGAGAATCCCTTGCAGCCGGAGTAATCTTTACTCTACCAGCACTGGTAATTGTTGGTGCTTGGTCAAACTTTGATTTTTGGGCCACTTCATTAATTGCTATTTCTGGAGGTCTTTTAGGAGTTGTTTTTATGATTCCACTAAGACGTGCCTTAATTGTTGAAGATAAGAATCTTATTTACCCAGAAGGTGTCGCATGTGCCGCTGTAATTCAGCAAGGTTCAAGTGATAAGTCAGGTGGATTTAAATCTATTCTAGCTGGACTTGGGATTGGTGGGGCTTTTAAATTTCTTTCAAGTGGATTAGGTATTTTTACAGGCGAAGTAGCTAAAGCTTTTACGGTTGGAAAAAGTGTTCTATTTTTTGGAACAGACGCTTCAGTCGCACTTTTATCTGTGGGATATATTGTTGGATTAAATGTCGCTATTTTAGTTTTCATCGGCGGAGCGCTGGGATGGTTTATAGGTATTCCAATGCTTGGCACTCCTGCTGGAATGGAAGGTAAAGATGCACTCGATATAGCTTGGACTCTCTGGTCAACAAAAATTAGATATCTTGGTGTTGGGGCAATGATTACTGGTGGAATGTACTCAATCTTTTCAGTGAGATCAGGAATAGCAAAAGGTGTTTCTGGTTTAAAAGATGCTTATTCAGGAAACGTATCTAAAGATAGAACTGATACAGATATGCCAGTTGTAGGAATGCTTACAATTTTTGCTGTATGTTTTACGATCATGCTATTTCTTTACAATAATTTAATTGGCTCTTTTGGACTTTCATTGATTACAACACTAATTATGATAGTGGCTTCATTTTTATTTGTTGCAGTTTCTTCTTATATCGTTGGACTTGTAGGTTCATCAAATAATCCTGTTTCAGGAATGACTATTTCGGCCCTATTAGGGACGGCAGCATTTTTCTTAGTAATGGGAATGAAGGGCGATTCAGCTATTTTATGTACATTAGGTGTAGCTGCAGTTGTATGTTGTGCTGCTTGTACAGCGGGGGATTGCTCGCAAGATTTAAAAACGGGATCAATCATAGGAGCGACTCCAAGATCTCAGCAATACGCTCAAATTATTGGTGTGATCATTCCAGCATTTGTTATTGCTCCTGTGCTGGGTCTTTTACATAGTGCCTATGGAATTGGAACTGGCCTAAAAGCTCCTCAAGCTACACTTTTTGCTTCAATCACTAAAGCACTTTTTGGAAAAGGTGAACTACCATATGACATGATTACAATCGGACTAATAGCTGGTGCCATCATTATTTTTGTAGATAACGTTTTTCTTAAAGATAAAAAGTTCAGAATGCACTTAATGCCAATTGCAGTTGGTATTTATTTACCTGTAACACTTGCTATACCTATTTTCATAGGTGGAATAATTAGAAATATTGTAGAAAAGAAAATTATCAAAAAAGAGGGTAAATATGAAGAGGCTGAAGATGATGGGGTATTATTATCTTCAGGTCTTATTGCTGGTGAAGCTCTGATGGGTGTTGTAGTTGCTCTTATTTTATATTTAAAAGTAGATATAAAATTTGCAGGGATTTCATCTCATTTACAAGAAGGATTATCCTTAGGAGCACTTTTATTAGTAGCACTTTATCTTTATAAATTAGGATTAAAGAAACTTAAATGAATGTTGTTCAAATAATATTATTAGTTTTTACTCCATTTTTAATTTTAAAGGTGGAGAAAAAAAATAAAATTGTTGATGCTTTAGGGGCCGTTGTTTGCTGTTATGCTATGGGAATAATTTATGGAAATCTCCTTCCCTTTAATCAAAGTATCTCTAATACAGTTGTTGAAGCAGTTGTCCCTCTTAGTATTCCTATGCTTTTATTTGCAACAAATTTTAAAAAATGGCTAACTCAATCTCGAACTACGATTTACTCATTTTTATTTGTAATCATTTCAGTTTGTATTGCTTCAATTTTAAGTCACGCCATTTTTAAAGATAAAATTGCTGATTACTGGAAAATAGCTTCCATGCTAATTCGAGTTTACAAAGGGGGAACGGCCAATTTAACGGCCATTGGTAAGAGTCTTGGTGTTGATAATGAAACTTTTATTTTAGTAAATTCTTCAGATCTTATTTTAGGTGGCGCTTATTATTTTGCCATTCTTTCAGTTATTCCTAGTTTATTAGCTAAGTTTTTAAAACCCTATGAGAATCCAACACCATATGATGGAGTCGATTGCTTTGATGAAAAAGTAGAAAATAATTATTTAAATTATTTAAAATCATTTATTATTGCAGCTATCTGTGTTGGAGTGTCAGTGGGGATATCAGTATTATTCACTAAATCGATGGATATTACGGTTATCATGCTTACTTTAACTACTTTTGGTATATTTCTTAGCTTTAATCCAAAAGTTCACGCTATAAAAGAATCAACAACATTTGGAAATTATTTACTTCTAGTTTTTTGTTTAGGGATAGGTTCCATGGCCAATATAAGTTCCATGAATTTTTCCGCAATAAACCTTTTGTATGCCTTTAGTTTTGTGATGGGAGTTTCTAGTTTAATCCACATTACTCTTTGCTTTATCTTCAAAATTGATCGGGATACAGCAATTATTACGGCAGTTGCAGGTCTATTTGGACCACCATTTGTAGGTGCTGTTGCTAAACGTCTCAATAATAGTGATATTATGATTGCAGGTCTTACCTCTGGTGTTGTGGGTTATGCTGTGGGAAATTATTTAGGAATTCTAATTTCATATTATCTAAAATAAAAAAGGCCCTTTTCAGGGCCTTGATATTTTAATCTAGTTATATTTCTAGTTTAAAGCTGTGTTATTAGCTAAATCTCTATCCATAACTGTTTTTCTTTTTGCTTTCTTAGCCTCTTCAATCGCTTGTGAGCAAACTTTGTGAACTCTTACAGTTAATTGATCCATAACTTGCTTTGAAGTTGAAAGATCTGCTTTTGCTTTAATTACATTTTTAACTTTTGACGCAACAACTAAAACTTCGTCAATTTTTGGCTCATCAATGTAAATACTAAAGTCTCTTCCCATTACAGTTTTTCTATTAGCATTTTTAGCAGTATCAATTGCGTCATTAATTGCTGTATCGATATCTTTGCTAAGAGCTTCTACAAATCCAGCTGAAGTTGAGAATCCGCTAGTTTCTTTAATGTACTTTTTAAGCTTACTTACAACTACTAATGTTTCCATTATTACCTCCGTTATGTTGTGTATGGGATATTCTATAACTAAAAACTGTGAGAGTTCAATAAACTTGTTCTAAATAATTGCAGAGCGTTGCATTATGTGTATATTCAGCATAAATTGAGCGTTTTTATCTACCTAATTTTATTTGCAAATGATATCTCTATAGGTAATATGAGTGGGCTTTTATAGCATTTATTTTAGTGAGGTAAAATTTTGAAACCAGACAGTCAAAGGATAGTCGTTACAGGTATTGGTCTAACTGCACCAAATGGTAACAATCTGGGTGAATTTAGAAACGCTTTATTAGAATCCAAATCAGGCATTACACATGAAGAAGTTCGCTACATGGGAAAACAAGTAGCAGGTTTATGTGATTTCGATGCAACTAAATATCAAAATAAAAAAGCTCTTCGTCGCGGAACACGTGCAGGCTCAATTTCAATTTATTGCGCTAATGAAGCCGTTATCAATTCAGGAATTAATTTTGAAAATATTGATAAATCGCGGGTAGGTGTATTTTTAGGAATTACTGAACACGGTAATGTTGAGACTGAAGAAGAAATTTATCAATTACATAAAAATGATCTCAACACAGCTCTATGGTCACCTCATCATAACCCTAGAACAGTTTCTAATAATCCTGCGGGAGAAATTACACTGAATCTTGGAATTACAGGACCTCATTATACTATTGGTTCAGCTTGTGCTGGTGGGAACGCTGGAATAATTCAAGGTGTTCAACAAATACTTTTAGGTGAAGTAGACTTTGCTCTTGCTGGTGGTATTTCTGAATCTCCTAGAACATTTGGTATCTATGCAGCTTTTGCAGCTCAAGGTGCGCTTGCAAATGATGAAGATCCTACTAAAGCGATCAGACCTCTTGATGTTTCAAGAAAGGGAACTGTTATTGCTGAAGGTGGATGTATTTATGCTTTAGAATCTTTAGAGCACGCTAAATCAAGAAATGCTAATATCATTTGTGAAATTGCCGGTTGGGCAATGAATTCAGATGCAACAGATTTTGTTAATCCAAATTCACAAAGACAAATGGAGTGCATGCAAAAAGCACTTAAAAAAGCAGAGATAAGTGCAACTGAGATTAGCATTGTAAATATGCATGCAACTGCAACAGGTGCAGGGGACATAAACGAAGTAAAATCTATTAATGAAGTATTTTCTTCGACAAATGCTTATATCAACTTCACTAAAGGACATATTGGTCATACCATGGGAGCAGCTGGAGCTTTAGAGCTTGCTGGAAATATTCCTAGCTTTTTTGATGGTATGGTTCACCCAGGAATGAATTGTGAAAATTTAGATCCTGAATGCCAAATGAATAACTTAGTAACAAAAGCTCCTATTAATATAGGAAATGTTGAATACATTCTTAATAATTCTTTTGGAATGGTAGGTATAAATTCAGCAGTAATTGTAAAAAAGTATAATAATAACTAATTTGAATGAGGTTTTAAAAATGACAAGCGAAGACGTTAAAAAAGTAGTTTTAGATATTATTGAAGAAATCGCTCCTGATGAAGATGTTGCAGGTGTTGATCCAGGTCTAGCTTTAAGAGACCAATTAGATTTAGACTCTATGGACTTCTTAGACATAGTAATGGAACTTAGAAAAAGACACAAAATTGAAGTACCTCAAGAAGACTATGGTCACTTGGCTTCATTAAATTCTTGTGTTGAATATTTAACACCTAAGTTTGCATAATTCTAAAAGTCTTTAAGGGCTTTAGAAACTTAATTTAAAAATGAATAAATTCGATACAATCATCATTGGTGCAGGCATGAGTGGGTTAGCAGCTGCAATCCGTCTGGCGATGTATGATAAAAAAGTCTGTGTGGTTGAAAGACATTCAATTGCAGGGGGACTAAATTCTTATTATCAAAGAAAAAATTCTAAATATGGTGGGATCTATAAATTGGATGTAGGCTTACATGCCCTTACAAATTATATGAAAAAAGGAGATAAGAAAAAACCTTTCTCAAAACTTCTAAAGCAATTAAGACTTAACTATGATGATTTTAAGCTTTGTCCGCAAAATTATTCAAAAATACAATTTGGAGATACTTCACTTAAGTTTTCAAATGATTTTGAATTACTAAAAAATGAAATACAAACTACATTTCCAGCAGAAATGGATAATTTTATAAAGTTAGTAGAAAAGATTAATGCATTTGATGAGTTAAATCTCAATCATTCTTATTCTTCAGCAAAGCAAATAGTAGGAACAATAATTAAAGATGAATTACTCTTAAATATGATTTTCTGCCCTCTGCTTATCTATGGAAGTGCATGGGAAGACGATATGGATTTCTCTCAGTTTGTCATAATGTTTAAGAGCCTTTATTATGAAGGTTTTTCTAGACCTGAAGGCGGAGTGAGAACTATTATTGAAATTTTACTCAATAAACTTCGTGACCTTGGTGTTGAAATTAAATTTAGACATCAGGTTGAAAGCATTATCATTCGTGATAATAAAGCAGTAGGAATCAAAACGGATAAGGGAGAGTTTTTAGCAGATAATATTCTTTCGAGTATGGGATACCCCGAAACAATGCAAGTTTGTGATACAAAAGCTAAGCCAAGTCCAAGTGTTGGGCCAATGTCTTTTATGGAAACATTAATCATTACAGATAAAAAAATTCCTCTAAAAGATAATGATTCGACAATTGTTTTTTATAACGATTCAGATATTTATAATTATAAAAAAGCTAAAGATTATTTTGACGATTCTTCTGCGGTTGTTTGTTTTCCAGATAATTATGAACTAGATAAGAGGGAAGGCGAAGGCATCGTTAGAGTAACTTATATTGCTAATTACGAGAAATTTAAAAACTTAGATAGAGAATTATATCTTGAAAAAAAAGAAGAAGTTTTTAATTCTTCAATAAAGTTGATAAAAAAATTAATACCAAATTTTAATGAAGAAATTAATTTTAAGGATGTTTTTAGCCCTCTAACAGTTAAGAGATATACGGGGCATTTTGATGGTACTGTTTATGGAAGTACTGATAAAACAAGAGATGGGCAAACACCCATTAAAAACTTATTTATAATGGGTACTGATCAAGGATTTTTAGGAATTATTGGTTCTATGCTCAGTGGTATTTCAATGGCCAATCTCTATGGTCTTATGAATGCACAGGAGATTAGAGAATGAAGTTTTCTAAAGTCATAATTGAAAGTATGTCTCATTATTTTTCAGATATTCTAGTAACTTCTGATGAAATAGAAGGACGACTAGCCCCTGTGTATAATAAACTTAAACTTCCAGAAGGAAGATTAGAGTTACAGACCGGAATAAAATCTCGATCGGTTTGGCCCTTAGGAACTAACCCAAGCTTTATTGCAACTGAAGCTGCAAAGATTTGCTTAGAAAAAAGTCAGTTTAAAAAAGAAGAAATAGACCTACTTATTTATGGTTCTGTTTGTAGAGATTTTTTAGAGCCAGCAACTGCGACGGTGGTACATTCAAATTTAAATTTATCTAACTCTTGTATGGTATTTGATTTATCAAATGCTTGTCTAGGAGTCCTAAGCGGAGTTATACAAGCGGCCTGCATGATTGAAAATGGTCAAATAAATACGGCCATGATTGTGAGTGGTGAAAATAGTGGACCTCTTCTTGAAGAAACGATAAATTTTTTGAACTCGAATCAAGATCTGAATAGAAAATCAATTAAGAAATTTATTGCAAACCTTACTATTGGTTCAGCCGGATGTGCTTTGATCGTAAGTAATACAGATAAAGTTAAGACGGGCTTGAAAATAAATGCAGGGGTAACATTAAATGATACAAGTGCTTCTAAATTATGCCAAGGAGACGGAAATTCAAATGGGCTAATGATGCAAACTGAATCTGAAGAGATGCTCCATGCTGGAGTTAAGTTAGCGCAAAAAACGTTTAATAAATTAAAAGAGGAACTTAATTATACAAACAATGATTTTAATAAAATTATATGTCATCAAATTGGAAGTGCTCATAAAAATTTATTACTTGAATCTCTTGAGTTACCAAAAGAAAATGATTACTCCACATTTGAAAAATATGGAAATACGGGCAGTGCCGCTCTTCCAACGACTCTTTCACTCGCTATTGATGAAGGTTTTATTAAAACTGGGGATAGTATTGCACTCTTAGGAATTGGAAGTGGTCTAAATTCAACAATGCTTGGAGTTCAATTATGTTAAAACAATTTATAGTTGATTTTCCCAATAATCTTTATCCTTTTGCTTCAAATTATATCAATATAGGTAATTTAAAATTACATTATGTAGATCAAGGTTCTGGTGAAGTTATGTTAATGCTTCATGGAAATCCCACATGGTCTTTTTATTATAGAAATTTAATTAAAGAATTTTCCATAAATAAAAGAGTTATTGTTCCTGATCATATCGGATGTGGTTTTTCTGATAAGCCACAAGATTACTCATATAGACTTCAAGACCACATAGATAATGTAAAAACACTTCTTGATAAGTTAGATATTAAATCAGTTACTTTAGTTGTTCACGACTGGGGTGGGGCCATTGGTTTTGGTCTTGCTACACAATTTCCAGGGCTTGTTAAAAAGATTATTGCTCTCAATACAGCGGCCTATACAATTGATTATATCCCTAAAAGAATTGCACTTTGTAAAAATTCTATTTTTGGAGAATTCCTAGTTAGAGGATTAAATGGTTTTGCAGGCCCTGCAACCTTTATGACGACTGTAATACCTCTTGAAGCAAATGTTAAAAAAGCATATTTATACCCCTATAATAATTATAGAAATAGAATAGCGGTTTCAAGATTTGTTGAAGATATTCCGCTTAATGATAAGCATCCTTCTTGGTCTACTTTAAAGAAAATTGAAGAAAATTTAGTTAATTTTACTACGCCTGTAATGTTCATCTGGGGTGGTAAAGACTTTTGCTTTAATGACCGTTTTTATAATAAATGGAAAGAGATTTTACCTAAAGCTGAATTTCATTACTTTGAAGATGCAGGTCATTATGTAATTGAAGACAAATTATTAGATTCTATTAAATTGATGAGAAGGTTTATTTCATAAATGAATATAGCAAGTTTAATAGTTGAAAAAGCAAAAGAATTACCTGATAAAAAAGCAGTTGTTTTTCCTAAAGAAAGAAAATTTAACGGCGAGTATATTTATACCAATTTAACATTTTTAGAATTTGAACAAAGATCTAACCAATATGCAAATGCTTTTAAAAATCAAGGTATCAAAAAGGGTGATAGGGTTCTTCTTTTTGTCAAACCGAGCCTAGATTTTTCAGTACTGACTTTTGCACTATTTAAAATAGAGGCTGTTCCCGTATTAATTGATCCAGGTATGGGAAAGAAAAATTTACTTGAGGCAATCAAGCAATGTGAACCTAAATTTTTAATAGGGGAGCCAATTGTAAATTTAATATCACTTCTCTATAAAGAAAACTTTAAAAGTATAGAAAAGAAATTCACAGTGAGTAAGGTTAATTTCTTCGCTCAATCTATACATTCTATCCGTGAGAAAGCTTCAGTTGAATATGATCTTCCAGAAACAGATGATGATGAAATGGCAGCAATTCTTTTTACTTCTGGTGGAACTGGAATCCCTAAAGGAGTTGTTTACACTCATGGTATTTTTAGAAATCAAGCTATGATGTTACAAGATGCTTTTAACCTTACAAGTGATAACAGGGATCTTCCAGGTTTTCCTCTCTTTAGCTTATTTACTATAGGCATGGGGATGACTAGTTATATTCCTGATATGGATCCTAGAGTTCCGGCCCTATGTGATCCAGAAAAAATTGTTAAAAATATTTACGACTCGCAGGCTACTTTTGTGGCAGGATCTCCTTCAATTTGGGAGAGAGTAGGTGAATACTGTCTTAAAAATAATCTTAAACTAGACTCCGTTAAACAAGTGGTTATGTTTGGTGCACCAGTGAGTATTAAAATACATGAAATGTATAAAGAGATACTTACTAAGGGAGATACTTATACTCCCTATGGTGCAACAGAATGTCTTCCAGTTAGTTTAGCATCTGGGACAGAGATTTTAGATAATTATAAAGAAAAAATGAAAGCAGGTCACGGTACTTTTATTGGTAAACATTTTAAAGATGTTGAAATAAAAATACACAAAATTACTGATGAAGCTATTCCTATATTAAAAGATGAGAATATTTTAGAGAACAATCTAACCGGCGAAATAATAGTTAAATCAAAAACTGTAACTCCTGAATATTTTAAAATGGAAAATAAAACTACACTTGCAAAAATTTATGATGGAGATTCACTTTGGCATAGAATGGGAGATGTAGGTTATTTAGATAATGATAATAATTTATGGTTTTGCGGAAGATTAAATCATCGAGTATATTTAAATAATAGGGTATATTTTTCAGTTCCCCTCGAGAGCTTTTATTTAAATCACAAAATGGTAAGTAAAGCGAGCTTAACTAAAGTTAATACTAATGGTGCAGAAAAACTTGCGATGGTCATTGAGAGAAAAGATCACAAAGTTAATATAAAAGATCAAAATTTTTTTAACGAATTAAAATTACTTGCTTCACAAAATGAAGATGCTGCTCAGATTGAAACATTTATTTTGCATAAAAAATTTCCAGTTGATGTAAGGCATAATATAAAAATTGATCGTGTAAAACTTGCTCAGTATGCTCAAGAGGTAGTTCGATGAAAATATTAGTTACCGGTGGCGGAGGCTTTTTAGGGTTTGAGATTTGTAAACTCTTAAAGAATAATGGTCATGAAGTTTTTAGTTTTTCTAGATCACATCATGAAAAGCTTGACTCAATCAATGTAAAAACTAGATTAGGTACTTTAACTGATTTGAAACAGATAGAATCCTCTCTTGTAGGTATTGAAGCTATAATACATACAGCGGCGATTGCTGGTATATGGGGAGATTATAATGATTATTACCAAACCAATTATATTGGAACAAAAAATATAGTAGATGCTGCCAAAAGGTCCGGCATTAAATATTTTGTTTACACTTCTACTCCAAGTGTTGTTTTTGAAACAAACTCACTTTGTGGTGTTGATGAGAAAACCCCCCATGCTAAAGAATTTCTTACTCATTATGCAAAAACTAAATCCATGGCCGAAAAATATGTTTCAGGAACCGCTGATAATAGCTTTAAAACGGTTTCAATAAGACCACACCTTATCTGGGGAAAGGGTGATCCTCATATCCTTCCAAGATTACTTGCAAAAGCTAAATCAGGTCGTCTACGTATAATTGGTGAAGGGGATAACTTGGTAGATGTAATCCACGTGAAGAACGCCGCTTTTGCTCATACACAAGCTCTTAGGGGGTTAATTGAAGGGAAGCAAATAAGTGGTAAAGCTTATTTTGTTGGCCAGAATAACCCTGTTAACCTTTGGGAATTTATTAATCAAATGCTAGCGACTCAAAATATTGATAAAATTACAAAAAAAATTAATTCAAAAGCAGCATATAACCTAGGTAGCTTTTTCGAATCTACTTACAAATTTTTACATTTAAAAACTGAGCCACCGTTAACTCGTTTTGTAGTTTTACAGATGAGTGAATCTCATTATTTTTCTCATGAAAATGCAAAAAAAGATTTTGATTACAATCCTATTATTAGCACTGAAGAAGGCTTAAAAGAGTTATAGGTTTTCTTTCGCAAATGCAGACACTGACTTTTCATCAAAATAGTTTGAACTCATTCCACAGTCTATAATTATTGTCTGAGCGTTTATACCACTTGATCTATCACTTAATAAAAAAGCAGCAGTATTTGCAACTTCTTGTGTTTGTAAGGCTTTTTTTCGTAATGTTAAATTTTCAGCATAAACATAGTTTTCGATGTAATTTGGTATTCCAGCACTGGCACTAGTTTTCAATGGGCCGGCACCAATAGCGTTAAATCGAATATTGGAAAAGCAGGAAAAGGATTTTGCTAAATAATTTGTATTAGCTTCTAGCATTGCTTTAACAGGACCAAGATAACCATAGTTAGTGGCCTTGGTATTTGATATACTTATAGTAAGTACACTTGCATTTTCTTCCATATGATTTTTAAGAGTATTGCTGAGTTCAACAAAAGAGAAAGCAGAAATTTGTGTTGCTTGAAGAAAGTTTTCTCTGGTTGTTTCATGGAAAGGTACTGGATTCTCAAAATTAGCAAAAGCAATTGAGTGAACTAAACCAGAGAGCTTAACACCAAGCTTACTTATTTCACTTGATAAATACTTTAAATCATTTGTATTTTCTACATCTACTATAATTGCTGTTGATTCTGGAAAGAGTTTTTTTACGGCCTCTAAATTTTTTTCATTTTGTGCCGTAAATATTAACTTTGCTTCATTTTCTAAAAGTGTATTGGCAATATGGGTAGCGACCGACTTTTTATTTGCTACACCCGTGATAAGAAATGTTTTATTTTCTAAGTTTAAAAAACTCATTGATTATCCGTAATTAGAGCACAGCTAAAATCTATTGTTAGACATGTTTTGTCTTCATTCATGATACTTCCTTTAAAAAAAGCAGCATGACCAAGCATCTCCTTAAAGTCGACTTTTATTTCTAATGTGCATGGGGGTTTTACTAAGTTTTTAAATTTTGCATTTTGAATTCTTGTAACAACGGCAGTTTTATTATGCTGACCTGAATTCTTTATTCCCATAAGAAGGGCGCCAGTTTGAAAAGCTGCTTCACACATTAATACACCTGGGAATACCGGATTAGTTGGAAAGTGTCCTGTGAAGAAATCTTCTTTTCCTGAAAATGTCTTTCTCGTAATAATGTGGTTTTCCCCTGAATCTACAATTTCATCAATAAATAAAAAGGGCTCTCTTTGTGGGATATAATCTTTAATATTCATTATAGACCACCACTAATTTCTAATGTTGCACCAGTTATATATGAAGCTTGGTGACTCGCCAGAAACATCACTGCATGGGCAACTTCTTCGGGTTTCCCAAATCGTTTCATGGGTACTTGTTTTTTATATTCTTTAATTTGTTCTTCAGGTAGATCTGCAATTAGCTCTGTTTCTATAAAACCTGGAGCGATATTATTTACAGTAATATTTTTTTTCGCTAATTCTTTTGACATTACTTTTGAGAAAGCAATTTGACCTGCTTTACTGGCAGCATAGTTTGCTTGGCCAGAAAGCCCAAGTTGTCCACCAATTGAACTCATATTGATAATTCTCCCGTATCTATTTTTAAGGAAGTGGGCAGCCGCAAATTTAGCCATATTAAAGCTTCCTTTTAAGTTGATATCAATAACGGAGTCCCAATCAGATTCAGACATTGTAATTGATAGAGAATCTTTTCTAATTCCAGAATTATTGATTAAAATATGAGCTTGAATTTTATTGTCTTCTAATTTTTTAAAGAAACTTTCGCATTCAGTTTGTTTTGAAACATCAAATTTTGCAAGTTCAAGTGAATCACCATATAAATTCATCTCTTCCTTAAAATTATTAGCGGCTTGGTCATTATTAGCATAAGTTGCGTACACTTTTGCCCCTGCTTTTAAAAACTCAATGGTGATTGACTTACCAATTCCACGAGTACCGCCGGTAACGATGACAATTTCATTTTTAAAATTAAACATATTTTCCTCATTGTTCATATAAATATCTTTCAACTTCATTTGATTGTATGATGCCATAGTTTGCAGCACCCAACCAACCACTCATAATAATTCCGACACTTCCGGCGTGGAACATTCCATGTAAGTTTTTATGCATTTCCATACTAATAGGTAGTCCTTCAAACTTTGTTCCAAAACTTGAACCTTTTTGATGAAGTGTATATTTAGCAATTGTTCTAGGTGTAGCAGCATCGACAAAATCAAGTTTAGCTCTTATGTCCGGAATATATTTTTCAAGACAAAGAATTGTATCTTCGATCATTTCTTCTTTACTCTTCTTATATTCCTCTTCACTTAAATTGGCCCAATCATCCCAATTAGCATTGGTGCTAGAAACGATAAAATATCTTTTTATATCATCCTGAGGTCTTCCTTCGGGATAATAAATACTAAAGGTTCTTGATGTAATTTCTTTAGCTAATAATTCTTTTGTATTATAAGTTTTGGCAGTTGAAGTAAAAACAAGATCACCCATATAATCAATTTTTTCACCATCTTTAAGTGCCATGTAAACTTGGCAGGAACTAGAATTTAGTCTTACTTTTTTGGCTTGCTCTATATATTCTTTTGGAAAATTTTCTTCTCCAACCATATTAAATATTGTTGAATGGAGATTACCATTACTTAAAACAGCACTAGATTTTACTAATTGATTATCAATATAAACACCATTAACCTTACCATTTGTAACAGAAATTTTTTCAATTTTTGTATGCATTTTTATATCGACATTATTTCTTAGTAGTTCTTCTTTCATTAAATTAATAAGGTGATCTGTCCCACCTTTAAAAGTGAATACACCTTTAGACATAAAGTTTGAAAATACAATTCCGTAAGTGATAGCAGGATCTTCTAAAGTTGATCCGTTAGCATAGGTAATAGGCTCCATAAGGAGTCTCATCACATCAGAACGATTCGGGAAGAATTTTTCAAATAGCTCTTTGTTAGTCATTGATTGATCATCATAGAAATTCATGTTTTCTATGAAGTTATAAAATGCTTCTACCTGACTTTTTTCAACTTTAAATTTTTCAACCAACTGTTTTGTAAAATCTTCTCTTGTGAATTCAGTATCAATTTCAAATTCTGGATTTATGAACCTAACACCTTTAAGCTGGATGATGTGATCGGCAATTTCTTGATTCCAGTATTTACGACAAGTTTTTTTCATTCCGACAGGAAAACCATGAAGTGAAACATCAAATATATGTTTACGATCATTTCGATAGAACCAAGTTGCAAATCCACCCAGTTTATTATGACTTTCTAGTAAAAGAACTGACCGATCATTTTTAGCTAGTTTATTGGCCGCACTCATGCCAGCAAGCCCGCTACCAATAATGATTACATCATATTCCTTTTCAATAATGTCTTTCTTTTTTAAGAGCATTTAAACCTTTATTCGTGATCGGAGTAGAGTATCAAATTGATAAGTTTAGTCAATTAAGACGATATAAATCACCTAAAAATATTAAGTATTTAGTGGTTTTTAAGGGGTATTACGAATAAAATATTATTAAGGTAAATTTATGCAACGTATAAGTAATTATTTCAATAGGATATTCGAGCTAGACTTACGCTCTCTGGGTCTTTTTAGGTTTTTATTAGGTCTAGTTTGTATTGCTGACGCAGTGACTCGTTTTGTTCAAATGAATGATTTCTATACTGATAACGGGATAGTTACAAGAAGTTATTTTCTAACTAATCTCTCACATCCTTGGTCTTTTAGTTTTCATCTTATTTCAGGTGAAACTTGGGCAGTTGGGATTTTATTTATTATTCATATACTGACAGCATTTTCATTTATGGTTGGTTATAAGACTAGAATTTCAAATTTTATTCTTTGGCTTTTCGTGGTCTCGGTTCACAACAGATTTTGGTACGTTAACAATGGTGGTGATGATGTCATGAGAATATTATTATTCTTTTGTATGTTTTTACCAGTTTCACATTATTTTAGTATCGATGGTATTTCTAAAGAAAAACCAAAAATACATACATCTTTTTGGACCTTTGCTTTTATTTTACAAATTAGTTTTGTGTATTGTTTTAGTTATATATTAAAAGATGGTCATCAATGGAGATCAACTTATAATGCTACTTTCATAGCTTTTAATTTAGAAATTTTTACAACTTTTATTGCTAAATTTTTATTAAAATATCCTAATTTTTTAAAATTGATTACTGCATTTACTATTTATCTTGAAGGATTTGGAGTCTTTATTTTATTAGCAGCATTTAATTCAAAAGCAAAAAATATTAGTAGGTACTTGGCGATTAGTCTTTTTGTATTTTTACACATTGGAATTATTTTCACTCTACATGTTGGTCTTTTTCCCTATGTTTGTATTACAATGTGGTTAGCTCTATTACCTTCCCATTTCTGGGAAAATATTTATGCAAATACCAATAAAATTAAAATCTACTTTGATAAGGACTGTGGATTTTGCAAAAAAATGGCCTATCTTTTAAAAGATTTTCTACTATTAAATAATACTCAAATTTCTCCTCAGAGTGTTAATTATGAAATTGAAAATCTTATGGAAAAAGAAAATTCCTGGATTTTACGAGAGAATGATCAAACTTATTTTAGGTTTGAAGGAATTACTCATCTTCTTAAAGGTTCAATATTTTGGAGACCACTTGGGAAATTTCTATCTTTACCTTTTAATATGAAAATAGGGACTTTTTGTTATAATTATGTGGCTTCAAATAGAAAAAAGTTTTCATTTTTTACAAAGAAAATAGATTTAAATTTCTCCAAAGTTAGTTTGAAAAATTCAGCCTTGGTTGAAACATTTGGCCTGATGGTTATTATGTCTATTGTTAATTGGAATTTAGGTGAAATAAAAAAACTACATTATAATAGAGCTCCCTATATTATGGGTTTTGTTCGATATTTTCATCTTTATCAAAACTGGGGCATGTTCTCACCTTATCCAAAAAAGACTAACTCATGGTTTATTTTCGAAGGAGAACTGGTAAATGGACAAAAGCATGATTATTTCAGTAATAGTGATATTTACAGCTTTGATCAACCAGTTAATATACAAAAATTTATAAAATCTAAGGAATGGAGAAAACTATTTTTAAATATTGAAGATAATAAAATTACTCGTGAAATTTTTGCTAGATACTTATGTCGTTATGTTAATCAGGCCAAAGGCGTTCTGCCGGATGATAAGTTAAGAACCTTAAAAATGTATACTTTAAGTAAAAATATGGCACCAGAAAATGAAGAAAAAGTTTTTAATAAAGATATGATTTGGAATCACTTTTGTTTTGATAAAGACTGGAAATCCTATCAAGAAGAAAATGGTGATAAATTAAAAGATGAAGAGAAATAATCTTATTTTTCTTTAAATGTATAAACCCCATCCCAATTTTCATCTGGTGGATTATCTAAGAAGTCCTGACACATTTTTTTAAATCTTTCACTGGCCTTATCTTCTGGATATTTTTCAGAGAGACTTGAAAATATATCATGGGCCATTTGAAATTCTTTTTTATGAAACAACTGATACGATTCTTGAAATTTATCATAAGCCTCAGTGTCAGTCATAAAATCGTGAGTAGAATGTAGTACTTCATAAATTTCAACGGGTTCAAGTTTACCTTTAACCCTTACCTTATCTAGTTTTCGACATTTTATTTTATCATGATCAAGTCTTTCATAGGTGTATTCAGATATAGTAATCATTGAACCATAAAACTTACAAAGACCTTCAAGTCTAGCTCCAAGATTCATGGCATCTCCAAGTGCTGTATAGGCGAAAATGGCATCACTTCCCATATTCCCCACATTGCATTCACCTGTATTTAATCCAATTCCAATTTTAAATTCAGGAAATCCCGCTTCTTTAAATTCTTGATTTATAGCAGGAAGTGATTCAATCATTTTTATACTTGCTTCAACGGCCAACTGTGGGTGCATATCAATATCAAGAGGTGCATTCCAGAATCCTACAATGGCATCCCCTATATACTTATCAAGTGTTCCTTTGTATTCAAAAAGAATATTTGTCATCTCACCCATATATCTATTAATTACTTTGGCAAGATCATTTGCTGATAGAATTTCAGATATACTAGTAAAATCCCTTACATCGCTAAAGAAACACGTTATTTCTCTTTTTTCACCACCAACTCGCAATTTTTCAGGGTGCTCAAGCATGTCATTTACAATCGAAGGAGCAAGATATCTTGAGAAGGCTCCTTTAATTTGTTTTTTCTCTTTTGATGAAATATAAAAGTTAATAAAAGTATTCCATATATAGACCCCTGCAATGGCAAAATAAGTGAATACAACTTTTAAATCATATCCATTTGGAAAAAAATGAGTGGAATCGATATAATATATTATCCCTATAATTGCTCCGGTAATAAATAAATCAATAAGAGCATTTCTTAAGAATTCAGTGAGTAATAAAACTATGATGGCAACTACAAAAATTATTAAGCTTGCCTTGATATTGTCTTCATGTTTTACAAAGAAATAATTATTTATGAGCTGACTTACCATATTGATGTGGAAGAATACCCCAGGTAGTAGAGGATCAATAGGAGTATTTCTTAAATCGTGAGCCCCAGTGGCACTTGATCCTACAATAACTAATTTACCATTAAGTTTATTTTTAATTTCTTGATCATCATCCTTTGCAAAGTAAACATCAGCTAGATCAATATTTTGAAAGTTTCTTTGATCACCTCTAAATCTGACCTTAGCTTGACCACTATTATTGAGATTTAACTCATGTCCATCAATCTCTAAAGTTCCTTCACCATTTTCATCAATTGAAAGTTTTGGCTTTTTTCCCGTGAATTCTTGAAATGCAAGTAAGGCCATTGAAGGCATGTAAAAATCATGGAAATTTAAAATTAAACTGTACTTTCTAAAGACACCATCGTTATCCTGACGACTCATAATGAAAGCGACTCCAGGATCTGCTTCCAGCAGTTTTTCTATGGGAAAGGTACCTTTACTGGCAAAATATTTTGTAAAACCAATATCTTTTGCTTGAGAAGCATCTATCATGTAATTATAAAGAATTTCAGGGAGTTCAGGATAAGATTCTTTGGTTTCATATGAAGTACCCTCGTAACCTATAATAACTTTATTACCTGGAACAGATTGAAAATTTTTAATCGCCTCTGAAAAGCCATCATCGGGACTGTTGGCATTACAAGCAACTTCAGGTTCAGGAAACATAGCATCGAGGGCCACAACTTTAGCTCCGAAGTTCTTAAACTTATTTATTAATATATCCCACTTTGTTCGACTCCATGGCCATCTTCCAATTTTTTGAAGTGAAGTATCGGACATATTACCCCAAACAACATTAGGGTCCTGATACTTAGAATCTAAATGGTAGTGACTCTTAAAATCATAGTATTTGTTATCAAAATAAGTCATTTCGTTTATAAGCTCATTTATAAAAGTCCCATCCTGACGATGTAGGTATTGGAAGAAGTTTGCGTACTGACCAAAACTACAAATAAGGATAATTACTACTATTCCAATAATTCTTGTGAAATTTGATAAAAAATTCATGCTGCTCTTCTTTGCAAATGATTAAAAATTTACTATTGTTACCTCTTATCGGTTATATAATTTCAAAGGTTTATCTATGTTAGAAGATTTTAAGAAAAGATTTGATCAACACATACGTTTGTTACAAGATCAAATAACTCAGAAAATGAAAAATCTTGATGTAGATTTAAAAATAGAAGAAGATTTATGTACTAGATTAGATCATATTGGAGCGGATGGAGGATGGGGGAGAGCAAGGGGATGAGGGTGATATG
>CAYGTU010000029.1:0-21956 GCA_964352945.1 uncultured Bacteriovoracaceae bacterium | reverse complement strand
CTTCTCCAGCGAGCGGGAAAGTATTAGAAATCAACAGAGGCGAAAAGCGAGTTTTTGAATCAATCGTGATAGAAATTGCGGGCAATGAAAATACTTCTTTTAAAAATTTTTCTTCAACTGATATAAACTCACTTGATTATGAAAAAGTAAAAAATCTATTGATTGAATCAGGTGAATGGTCAGCAATACGTACTAGACCTTATAGTATTTCGCCAGATGTAAATACGAGACCACATTCAATTTTTATTACTGCTACGGATACTAATCCTTTAGCAGCTAATCCTAATTTATGGATTAATGAAAATTTAAATGCTTTTAATGACGGTGTGAAAATATTATCTAAACTAACTGAAGGTAAAACTTTTGTTTGTGCAGGTTCTGATACAGTTATTGAAGATTATAATGATTTAAATATTTCACTTCAAAAATTTAGTGGACCACATCCAGCTGGATTGGTTGGAACACATATTCACTTTCTTGATGCTGTAAGTGCAAATAAAGTAGTTTGGCATGTTGGATATCAAGATGTAATTGCAATTGGTAAACTTTTTAAGACGGGCGAATTATTCACAGATAGAGTTGTTTCTATTGCAGGACCAGCAGCCAAGCACCCTAAAATTGTTAGAGTAAGTCGAGGTGCTTGTCTGTGTGATCTTACAAATAACGAAACTCTTGAAGGTGAAGCGAGAGTACTTTCAGGTTCTGTTTTTAACGGAAGAATTTCAAAAGGTTCATTTTGTTATTTAGGTCGTTTTCACAATCAAATTACAATTCTAAGTGAAGGTCGTGAAAGAGAGTTCTTAGGATGGCATAGTCCAGGAATAAATAAATTTTCAGTTAAATCGATTTATCTATCAAAGTTCATGCCAGGGAAAAAGTTTGCTTTTAATACTTCTACCAATGGCTCTGTTAGAGCAATTGTACCTATTGGATCTTATGAAAAAGTGATGCCTTTAGATATACTACCAACATTTTTATTAAGATCTCTTATGTCTAGAGATACAGAAATGGCCCAGAAATTAGGATGCTTAGAATTAGATGAAGAAGATTTATCTTTATGTACTTTTGTTGATCCATGTAAAAACGAATTTGGCCCAGTTTTAAGAGAAAACTTAATGACCATAATGAAGGATGGGTAAGATGAAGTTTTTATTAAATATATTTGAATCAAATAAACATAATTTCGAAAAGGGTGGAAAGCTAGAAAAGTTTTATCCCATCTTTGAAATGATCGATACTTTTATTTTTACTCCTCATGATGTGACTAAATCAAGTTCACATGTTAGAGATGGAATTGATTTATATCGATCGATGGTTTGAGTTGCGATGGCCTTAATGCCAGTTTTACTTTTTGGATTATACTTTACTGGTTTTCAAGCTAATACAGCCCTTGCCTCAATGGGTGTTGAGCCTACAGGTTGGAGAGCTGCAATTTTAACTTCTATGGGAGTTGGATTTAGTCCGGCAGATATTTGTGCCAATATTTTCCATGGAGCTTTATATTTTGTTCCCATTTTTCTTGTGACAAATATTGCTGGTGGTCTTTGGGAAGTTATTTTTTCAACAGTTAGAAAACATGAGATTAATGAAGGCTTTTTAGTTACAGGACTTTTATTTCCTTTAATTCTTCCTCCAACAATTCCACTTTGGCAGGTTGCTATAGGTATTTCATTTGGTGTTGTTTTTGGAAAAGAAGTTTTTGGTGGAACTGGTAAAAATGTATTCAACCCAGCTTTAATGGGAAGAGTATTTTTATTCTTTGCTTATCCAGCTCAAATTTCAGGTGATGCGGTTTGGGTTGCAGTTGATGGTTACACAGGAGCGACAGCACTAGCTCAAGCAGCAGCTGGTGGAGTAACAGCCATAACAAGTACATGGAACGATGCTTTTATTGGTTTAATTCCAGGTTCAATTGGGGAAACTTCAACATTAGCTTGTCTTCTAGGTGCAGCCTATTTAATTGGAACTGGAATTGGTTCATGGAGAGTAATGCTTTCTATGTTAATTGGTATGCTAACGATGTCATTTGTATTTAATCAAATCGGTAGTGCAACAAATCCAATGTTTGCTCTAACTCCAGCTTGGCACTTAGTTTTAGGTGGATTCGCTTTTGCTTGTGTCTTTATGGCAACTGATCCTGTTAGTGCAGCGATGACAAATTGTGGTCGATTAACTTACGGTTTTTTAATCGGGGTTCTTGGAGTTTTAATCAGAGTTGTAAACCCAGCTTATCCAGAAGGTTGGATGTTAGCGATATTATTTATGAACGCATTTGCTCCTTTGATTGATTATTTTGTAGTTAAAGGAAATATTAAAAGAAGGGTGGCAAGAAATGGATAGCGTAGGAAAGACAGTAGGAATAGCTGCTGCACTTTGTATTGTATGCTCAATTTTAGTTTCAACAGCGTCGGTAAAGTTAAAGCCACTGCAAGTTAAAAACAAAGAAATTGATATGAAGAAAAATATTCTTTCAGCTGCAGGATTATTAGATAAAAATACTGATATTGAATCTGTTTATTCCACAAGAATAGAAGAAAAAATAATAGATATTGAGTCAGGTGCTTTATCATCAACAAGTCCAATTGGTTTTGATTTACAGAAACTTGAAGCGAATCCTGAAACGAGTATTAAGATAGCAAATGATTTTGCTAATATTGGAAGACGCTCTAAAGAAAGTATTATCTATATTATAAAAGAAGAAGACGGAAGTAAGTCAGGTTTAATCCTTCCCATCAAAAGTCAGGGACTCTGGGGCTTAATGTATGGATTTTTAGCTCTTAAAAATGATACTAAAACTGTAATTGGTTTTCAGTATTATCAACAAGGGGAAACTCCTGGTTTAGGAGCTGAAGTAGATAATCCGAAATGGAAATCTCAATGGCCAGGTAAACTAGTATTTGATGCTTCATTTAATCCTAAAATCTCACTTGTTAAAGCGAGATCAAGCTCAGAAGCAGAGGTAAATCATGAAGTTGATGCTCTTTCAGGAGCTACGATTACATCTAATGGAGTTCAAAACTCTTTAAGATATTGGTTAAGTCAAAATGCCTATGGAAAATTTCTAGAAGCATATAGAGGGGGGAGCTTATAATGAAAATGAAAGAACTCTTATTTAATCCGGTTTTTAAAAACAACCCTATTGCTCTTCAAATTTTAGGCCTTTGTTCGGCTCTCGCAGTTACTGTTCAAGCTAAGAATGCTCTTGTTATGGGGGTAGCCGTTATGTTAGTAACAGCTTGTTCTTCAGCAGCAGTTTCAGTGATAAGAAATCATATTCCAAGTTCAATTCGTATTATTGTTCAAATGACAATTATTGCATCAATGGTAATAGTAGCAGAGCAGTTTATGAAAGCATTTATTTTCGATCAATGGAAAGAGATGGCTGTTTACGTAGGTTTAATTATTACAAATTGTATTGTTATGGGACGAACTGAAGCATTTGCTATGAAAAATGGTGTGTGGGCAAGTTTTGTCGACGGTATTGGAAATGGTTTAGGCTATGCTGTAATGCTGGTAGTTGTATCTTTATTTAGAGAACTATTTGGATCAGGGAAACTTTTTGGCATTGAAATTTTTCAAACAATAAATAACGGTGGATGGTATCAAGCAAATGGTTTAATGCTTTTACCTCCGAGTGCTTTTTTCTTAATAGGTCTTATCATTTGGGTAATAAGAACAATTGATAAGTCTCAAGTAGAGGGGAAATAAAATGGAACATTATTTAAGTATTGCTACTAAAGCTATTTTTATTGAAAACCTCGCTCTCTCATTCTTCCTAGGAATGTGTACATTTTTAGCGGTTTCTAAGAAAGTTGATACGGCTATCGGTCTAGGAGTTGCTGTTATTGTTGTACAAGCAATCACTATCCCAGCAAATAATTTAATCTATAATTATTTACTAAAGGAAAATGCTCTGGCATGGGCAGGAATCACTGGAACAGATTTATCATTTTTAGGATTAATTAGTTATATTGCTGTTATTGCAGCTATGGTTCAAATTTTAGAGATGGCTTTAGATAAATTTTTTCCAGCTTTATATAATGCACTCGGAATTTTTCTTCCTTTGATTACAGTTAACTGTGCCATCTTAGGCGGATCTTTATTTATGGTAAATAGAGATTATAATTTTGGTGAGTCAGTTGTTTATGGTATTTCATCTGGTTTTGGATGGGCACTTGCAATTGCTGCTCTAGCAGGAATAAGAGAAAAAATGGTTTATAGTGATGTCCCTGAAGGTTTAAGAGGTTTAGGTATCACTTTTATAACTGTAGGTTTAATGGCCATCGTATTTATGGCGTTTTCTGGAATTCAAATTTAATAGGATATAGATATGGAAATCATTTATGGCGTTTTAATGTTTACTATAGTGATACTTTTTTTAGTAGCACTGATTTTGGCAGCAAAAAGTAAACTTGTATCAACAGGCAATATTCAAATTAATATAAACGATGAAAAGAATATTAATATACCAGCCGGAGGTAAGCTACTAACTGCACTTGCTGGAGAAAAAATATTTTTATCTTCTGCTTGTGGTGGTGGTGGTACTTGCGGTCAGTGCTTAACCAAAATTTATGAGGGTGGTGGAGAAATTCTTGCTACTGAAAAATCTCATATTAATAAGAGAATGGAAAAAGAAGGTTACAGACTTTCATGTCAGGTTAATTGTAAGCAAGATATGAAAATTGAAGTACCAGAAGAAGTTTTTGGTGTAAAAAAATGGGAATGTACAGTTAGGTCAAATCATAATGTTGCTACTTTCATTAAAGAACTTGTTCTTGAGCTTCCAGCAGGTGAGTCTGTTCCATTTAAAGCTGGTGGATTTATTCAAATTGAAAGACCAGCAGGACTTTCAATAGACTATAAAAACTTTATTGTTGAAAAAGAATATCATGGCGATTGGGATCACTTTAAGATTTGGGAAAATGTTTCTTTTGTACCAGAGGAAACTATAAGAGCTTACTCAATGGCAAATTACCCCGAAGAGAAGGGAATCATTATGTTGAATGTACGTATTGCTTCCCCTCCTCCGAGATCACCTAAGGGTACTCCTCCAGGAAAAATGAGTTCATACATATTTGATTTAAAGCCAGGGGACAAGTGTACAATCTCTGGTCCATTTGGTGAATTTTTTGCGAGAAAGACTAATAAGGAAATGATCTTTATCGGTGGAGGGGCTGGAATGGCTCCAATGAGATCACACATCTTTGATCAATTAAGAAGAATTAAAACAGATAGAAAAATGAGTTTCTGGTATGGAGCAAGATCGAAAAGAGAAATGTTCTATGTAGAAGACTTTGATATGCTAGCAAAAGAAAATCCTAATTTTGAATGGCATTGTGCTCTTTCAGATCCAATCCCTGAAGAGAATTGGACTGGATACACTGGATTTATTCATAATGTAGTTTTTGAAAATTACTTAAAGAACCATCCAAATCCTGAAGACTGTGAATATTATTTATGTGGTCCTCCAATAATGAATAAATGTGTTATTGATATGTTGGTAAGCATTGGAGTTGAGCCTGAAGATATTATGCTGGATGATTTTGGTGGATAAGATTAAAAAATACTTTCAATTATACTTTATGATCAGCCTGCTTTTTGCAGGCTGTTCTATTAATGATGATAAGGTGAACCTTTTGAGTATTAAAGGTAATACGATGGGAACCTATTATCTAATAAAATATTTTGAGCCAGAATTAAAAGATATTAAGCCAGAAGAATTTAAACTAGCAGTTGATTCAGAGTTAAGAAGAATCAATTATATTATGTCTACCTATGTCCTTGATTCAGAACTCTCACTTTTAAACGTAAGTGAAGCGAATGAGAAAAATACTTTATCTCCAGAATTGGCCTTAGTAATTGATAAAGCTCTTAAAATTTCTGAAGAATCAAATGGTGCATTTGATATAACAGTTGGTCCGTTGGTGAATGCTTGGGGATTTGGTCCTGATAAAACACGCAAGGTTCCAGCGGATAAAGAAATAGGTAATTTGAAAAATATAATTGGTTATAAAAAAATACATTTAGATTTAAACTCTAAAATACTTACTAAAGATAAAAGTAAAACCTATATTGATCTTTCAGCAATAGCAAAAGGATATGGGGTAGACAGAGTAGGAGAATTTTTAAAAGAAAAATTCAAATTAAAAAACTTTCTAGTTGAAATTGGTGGAGAACTTAGAGCTTGGGGAAAAAAAGGCAACAAAAATTGGAAAATAGGAGTTGAGTCTCCAAGTATGGATCCTGCTAAGCAAGGTATAAATAAAGTTGTGAATATCTCAAATCTTGCGGTTGCTACATCCGGAAATTACCGAAATTTTTATAAATACGGAGAAGAGGTCTTTTCGCATACGATTGACCCAATTACAGGTAGGCCAGTTAAGCATAGGCTTTTATCGGCTACTGTATTTTCAAATGATTGCATGACTGCTGATGCTTATGCGACTACTTTAATGGTTTTAGGGCCAGAATTAGGAATAGAATTTAGTGAAAAAAATAACCTCATGACATATTTAATTTTCGAAAAAGATAAAACTCTGTTATACAGTATTAGTAGCAAGCTTAATAAGTTTATTGAGGATAATAAATGAAAACCTTTCTAGTTACATTAGCAGTTTTTGTCATAGCCCTAGTTTCAATGGCAGTTGGTGTAATTCTCTCAAATCGTAAAATCAAAGGTTCTTGTGGGGGAATTGGGGCCGTAATGGGTGACGGTGCTAAGGCATGTGAGATTTGCGACACAAAAGACGAATGCAAAGAAGAATCATTCGAAAAGTCCCTAACTATCTAATATTACTATACTTATTTAACAGATATTCTGACAAAATACCGACTGTTTTTCTCAAGAAATAAGTCGAATTATCCGATAATTATCTAATGAGTTTTAAAGCGTTTAAGCCTCTATTCTTTAGTTTAGTTCTTTCTATTTTTACATTAAGTAATGGTGCCTTTGCTTTTTCACCGATCTGTAAAATTCAGATGACTAAAGTTCCAAATAAAATTAAGAAAGTTAGAAATAAATGGGCACAGGTTACAATGCCTGATGAGTTTAAGAATTTTGATTATGAATTATTTGAAAAGTCATTTATAAAATTTAATCAAAAAACTAATGATGATCTACTTAATGGAACAATTGATCTTGAGAAAAAAAATATTGAAGAACAACTAGGATTTATAAAAGCCGTATCAAGCAAAATACATGGAGAATATAAAATATTACAAAACGTAGAATTTATGACTCCAATTCAAATGAAGAAGATGGCCAGAGATTATTTAGGACTTGGATGGTGGACATTTGGGAAGAACAATCAATCTGAATATAGACTTCAAAGATGGATTAATCGACAGATATCTTTAGAGTATTATACGCCACATTCGTGGAGAACTGCTCTTACAAAAGGCTTTTCAAGAGAAGAAAGAATTGATGATATGCTTGGTTATATTTTTCAAAAGCAAGCTCTATATGAAGGTATTTTACCAACGATAAGAAAAAATAATATTTTTAAAAAGAATAATTTTCTAGAGAAAATCAATACCTTCTTCTCACATAGAAAAGTAAAATTAGCTACAATCTTTTTACTCAATCAGAATTTACTCTTTAAAACTCCAAGAGGATATTTTTTAAAGATCGAATTAATTGATCTTTCTAAAAAAGAACTTCAAATGATTTTTGAAAAACCAGGTCTTGAGTCTTTTGAAATAATTAGAGCAAAGTACAAAAAGATTTTAAATATTAATATTACTTATAATCGCTATCGTAAATTTCTAAACTCTTTAGTAGGTTTTTATATTGCCTATTCTGTTTATAATGTTTATTCCGAAGAAGAAAAAACACTTGAGCAAGAACTAGAAGATATTAGATCTGGAAAAGTTACAGTTGATGATGGTGAACTTGAAATACAGGTTCCAGACGATTTAATGGATAATGAAGCCGGAAATGGCGCCTTAGGGAGATGGGTTAAAGAGAAGTATCCAAATGGTGCGTCAGAAAAGTCTCTTTTAAACGATCCTGAATATCTTGAAATGCGCTATCTTTATCTTGGAATAGAATACTGATTCAATTACTATTCTCCAATATATGGTATATATGTCATATAGGAGAACTTAATGAAGCTAAAAACTATTCCCTTTTTATTATCATTTTTAACAATGTTTGGTGGAGTCTTTATTGCAATTATGTTCGGTGCAAATGAAGAGTTTTTTATAAACAAAATTCAAACAGATCTAAATAAAAATGAAAAAATTATTTCAATTGCTGACCCAGTTGAAAAATCTAAAAAAATAAAATCTGAAGAAGAGAAAAATTGGCGATATTACCAACGCTTTCATTTTCATGCTACTGGAATTGGTTCAATGTCATTGGTCATTTTAATTTGTTTAAGTTTTATTTCAGCTCCAACAAACCTGATTTTGATAAACTCTTTTCTTATTTCAATTGGTGGTTTTCTTTATCCCTTTGTTTGGTTATTCGCAGGTATTTATGGACCACTAATAGGTAGAAGCGAAGCCAAAGAAGCTTTTGCAATCTTTGGCTATAGTGGAGGATTATTTTTAGTTGGAATAATTCTAGCTTGTTTTTTATTAATAAAGTATCCACTAGAATTTAAAAAGTCTTGAATTATCTCACATGAGTATTACAATCTTTTGGAATTATATTAATCCTTTCTTCTTCCATTCGTATTAAGTATTTTTCAACAGACTCATTTGGAAGTGGTTCGTTATTATACTTCAGTTTTTTAAGTGCTATATCCATTTCAGTTTTTTCGATATCGGAAAAATTGACGTTATTATCAATTGCCCATTTAGGGTGAACGACAAGAAATGCTTTTCCTCTAAATTTTCCTTTAGCCGTAATAACTTTATCCCCAGAAGTTCCTTCCCATGTTCTACCAATCCAAGTGATATGCTCTCTTGGTATATCAACTCTTTTTCCAGAAATCTTTCTATTTGCCCACTCAGATTTAAGCAATTGAATTTCTTTCCCAGCTTCTTTGATTCCTGAATCTGCATCTTTTCCTCTAGAAATAGATATAACTTTCTTTCCTGAAACGAGTTTTTCTAACTCTTTACTTGCTTGTTGCCCATCAGCTACAAAAATAGCATTGGGATTATCTTTAACTAGCTTTGCAAAAAGTTTTTTTCTGTATTCTGAAGTTCTCTCTAAACTAACTTTCCAGTCATCAGGAGTTGCATCATCCATTCCAAAAGGTACAGTGTTGATAACAAGATATTTTTCATTAATTTCTAAATCATCCATTATCCCGTTAAAAAATTGACCTCTCTCGCCAGAGTAAGCTCTTGCACTGATAATACTGTCGTAACCATGAGGATCAGCAAGAACAATTACTTTAGGCTTATCAAAAGTTCCTCGATAGTGCCCATAGAGTCCAACTTCAGGAGCAGACTTACTTGGAAAAGCATCGATGCCGTATTTATCAAATATTTTGGCCATAACTTTTTGATAAGAATCCTCTATATCTTCAGGAGAGAGAAAATATTTCGAAATATTTTCCCCTCTTTTTTTAGCTGCTGCAATTTCTTGTTTTTGAATTTTTATGTGCTCATCTTGAATCATCTTTCTTGCTTCGGCTTCATACCTTGCATGAGGCATTAAAACTTCTTGTTTATCCATTGTAGTTAAAAGTAGTTTTGAATATTCATCATTTGGGCCTCTATCATAAATCATGCTCATCGTAGGATCTTTTGGACGCCCAGTTAAAACGTAGTTACTTTCCATCAGAGCTATATTTGAAGCCACATCCACTCTCATTTTCTTAGCTTTTACAGAGTCAAAAGTAGCTTTTTGTCTTGTCCCAATTATGATTCCATCTTTACCATCTCTACTAGCTTCAGACACAGGCATTAAACGTGTATCTGGAATACCAAGGTCTCCGTGACTTCTTGGAATACTTGCTCTTCCATATTTATATTTTTTTCCTTCTAAAAAGGGAGAAGTCATACCTTTTTCTGGTAGAGGAGCAACCCATCCATCTTTCATTGCTTGTTTCAGAGGCTTGAATAATTGGTCTTCTGCTAATTCAGAAGCTTTATCAGGAGTGGTCATACTTAGTGAAGTAGGGTGAGGAGAACCTGTAAAAACCAAATTAGGAGCATCAAAATATTTTGTCACTCCATTGTCTTCATATGGAATTTTAAGTCCTTTTATAGTTCTTGTATCCTTTCCATTTACTTTCATCGTATTGAGATCATATCCGCCAAATTGTTCTGGAACGAGGACACCATTTCTTTCAGGGCCACCATAACTAAAGACCATTAATTCTTCAGCGGTTTTTGGATTATCCTGTAACAAATCTTGAGCATTAGCTGCACTTATTAATGCAGTTTCTGTTGCATCTTTATAATCAATTCCCTTGGAAAGTGCTTTTAATCTTGAATCAAGGACATCTGCTTTTTCCCATGCAGAATAGATTTTACTATCTAGTCTTTTAAGCTTTTTCTTTAGATTCTCTCTAGCCGTCCATTGATAAGTTTCTTCTAAATCTGAAATGATTATTTTTGCATCCGCTTGTTTTGAAGATTTTGATATAATTGCTTCGAAATTATCAGTCTCTTTTTGTAAATAACCTTTTAATTTTTTTTCTAACTTTCCTCTTATCTCATCATCTTTTCTTAAAATTTCAGCAACGTCTTTACCATCTTTAGTTACTGGAACCGCCCATTCATTATTTCCACCTGCTGCAACCATTTCAAAAAGAGGGACTTTGTATTGAGATCCAGTCCCAACTCTACTATGAGCAGTTACTGTTGCTCCGTTTAAAGAATTAACAAAGTTTGCTCCAGCATCCTTGCCTGCTTGTCCTAAGAGAGTAACAACTTTAAGCGAATCTTTATTATTTCTAATGATCCATGAATATAATTTATTTCTCCATTTGCTGTAAGCACTATCATGAGCAAGTAACCACTGACGATTTTCAATTACATTTACATATTTAATTGTTCCATCAGCTTGTAAGACGGGTGTATTTCTTGATCCATATTGACCAGAAATTGTATTTACAAAAAGGTTAGTAAATAGAACACCATCTTTAATTCCCATATGCTTTAACATGTCTTGAACTCGACCACCAAATCCAGCAATTCCCGGTCTATTAGCAGCTTCTGCAATATGAGTGGCATCTTGTCCGATAACTAGCGCTTGAATGGAATTTTCCTCTAGGAGACCTCTTAGAATCATAGCTCCAAAGTTTGGTCTAAATTTTTGTCCCCTCTTATACACAGGAGCTAACACTTCAAGCTCTTCTGATAGACCAGGCACATTAGGAAGTTCATTTAATATTTCTAATAATTCTCTATGCATTGGATTTTTAGGATCTGGGCCTTTATCAAATAAGGGAACATCAAGATCGAAGAATTTATCTTGAGCAGATATATTTAATGTGAATATAAATAAAAGTATTAAAATTCTTGTTAAGAGTTTTTTCATTTAAATTTCCTAGTACATTTATAATTTACACAATGAACTGATCGGTTTTTTAATATCTTTGTTTATACTTTGATTGTTATTATCTAGATTTATAACTGACTAACTGGGGCGACTATTTAAATTAATAAATCGAAATTAGTAAGTACTTAGATTTTACCTTAAGTATTAGATTATTATTAACTGATAATTCAAGTACGTTAATAAGGTTTATATTTGCCTTAACTTTATTTATAATTTGAACTAAACTTAAGCCATATGCGTATTGTAGTAACTGTTCCAAAAGAGGGAACATTTGAACATTCTTTTGATAAAGAAACAATAACTGTTGGAAGATCTAAAAAAAATGATCTCTCTCTTCCATACACAGGAGTTTCCTCAACACATATTTCAATTACTGATAAAAGTGGTGATCTCTATATTACTGATTTAAATTCTACAAATGGGGTATTTGTAGATGACATTCCTATAGAAGCAGGAATTCAATTTTCAATACTTCCCTTTCAAAGAGTATTCTTAGGAGAGTTAATTGAAATCGCCATCGAACCAACAAGTGTAATATCAGATGATAAATCGGTGCCCAATCAAAGAATCCCTAGGAAGGTTAGTAATAATACTGAATCTATTAATTTAGGTTCAATGAAAGCTGCTACTAAAATTAAGAAAAATAATTTTAAGATAGAACCCAAACCTCTAGCTTTAATTATGGCAGGGGCATTGCTCTTTTGGGTTTTAAACCAAGAAGAGAGTCCAGAAAATGCTCCTAAAAAACAAGAAGCGAAAATTAAGACATTTGTTAAAGAAGAAAAATCAAAAAAGCTTGATTATAAAAGTGATATTGCAGATTCAATTAAGGAAGCAACTATTGTTACGGAAACAAAGGGTTGTATTTCAGATGAAGAAAAAATTATGTGTAAATATTTGTCTAGTCTTTTAGGTGATGGTGTTAATGTTATTTATAATAAAAAATCTTTGGAAATAAGTATTCCTCTTTCTCAATATATCGATAAGTATAAATTTATAAAAAGAATATCTAATAAGGAACTTTATTTTCTTTCAACAGCTAAGTTTTTATTTAATGAAAAATTGCTTGATTTTTATGACAAATTCCCAGGATTATATAACATAAAGATTATTGGAATGGTTAAATATGGTCTCACAAATAAATCAAAACTCTATATACAAACCAATAAAACGTTAATCGAAAAATTTGATGCAAGCAAACTCAATTTTAGTGTCGATTCATATATAAAAAATGCTGATAGTTCTTTATTTGATAAAAATGTAAAACCATATTTTGATACAGTTGAGTATTTCTAATGAGAAAAAATAAATGGCTTGAGATTATTCTAAATAAACAAGGGCTTTCAATTGTCGAAGTTACAATCGCTCTTGGTTTAGTTGGAGCTATTGGTTTTGGATTCGTAAATTTAAATACAAAAGTTAAACAAGCTGAAGAAAGTATCACCGGAAGTTCTGAAAATGTTAGAGTTGCAGACGGCGTAAGAGAAGTTTTTTCAAATTTATCTATCTGTACTGGTAATTTAATGTCAGAAGGAAAATTTGACAGCTTTGTAAAACAGTATCAAAGAGTAGGTATCTATCAGGAAGGAACTTATAAAAGTACTTTTTTAGAAATTGATTCAAGTATAAATGGTGACACAGTAATTCTAGGGCCTATCGGTATTTTAAGTATAAAAGCAGAAATTGAGAATCTTACAAACAGTACCTTCCCTCCTCCTGTTACCCCCAATCAACTTCCGAATTGTAATAATTTTGCAAATGGAACAATTGAAAAAGATATTTGTTTAATGCATAGAACTGAAGCTTCAAATATGAATGCTATTTTTACTCAAACAGGAAATGGACTTTATATAGGTCGGATAGAGTTTTCTGTAGAATTTGTAAAATGTATGAAAGGTGGGAAAACTTGTCCCAAAAAAGATTCCAGAGTTACAACAAGGTCATTTATGATTGATTTTCAGGGAGACAGAGATCCTAATGAGATTGATGCAATTCAATGTCTTAGTCCAGATTCAGAAAAACTTTCAGATGCTAGATATAATTTTTGTAGTTCATTAAATGGAGTTCTGATTGGATACAACTGCTTTTCAAGACTTTATAATCCTTGTGGAGATAAAACGGGAAGCGATTTTGATTCTTGTGCTTCAACTTATGATGGTACTGTGGTGGAGCCCACTGGATTTGCAAAAGTAAATGATATGTTCTGTGATATAGGTTCAAGAGTAAAAGCAAAATCAGGAAAATATTTAACAGATTACTGTAGCTTTAAAGGTTTAGCAACTGGCCAGGGAGCTTTGACTGAAGCGGAAAATACTCAATTGTCTTCTACTGGTTGCACATTACCTGCAGGTGAAACTGATCCTACAAAGCAATATGGTTTTGATATTAACACGATAATGCTTTTTTACGAAGGAAGTACTTCGGCTGCATGTCCTGACCTAAAAGATTCTAGTGGAAATGTAGAAGTAGCTGGATATCCTGATCCGGTTTCTGGAAATTGTTGTGATGGAACTTCGTATTATTATCAATGTAAATGGGATGATACTAATTCAGTCTATGCATGGAGCAAGATTAATACAAAACAAGAGATCACAGATTTAATTATTGCCCACAATACAAAAATTCAAGACGACTTGGCAATAGAAACTGATTCTAGTGCCATTGCAGCTTTGAATGCAAAGTTAATGGATCCTTGGGATCAAGCTGAAGATTATCCCATTGTAGAATTTAGAAATCCTAATCTATTATATTTAACGGTTAATGGTGAAGAGGTAGGATTAAATGTCTATAGTAAGTATCAAGAGTTAACTACTTCTCCAGAGATGCTTATTAAAAGTTTTTATACTCAAACTGTTATAGATACAATTAAGGAAACTTATAAACAGAATTATTGCGTACATACTGACCAGATAACTAAGGATAATTTTGATAAAATTAATCCTGCTCCACCAGGAGTTGAAAATTTACAATAATAAAATGAAGCTGAGAAAATTAATTAAAAATCAAAGTGGTTCTGCCATGATCAAGGTTATTGTTCTTGGTGCAGCACTTATGGGATTTTCAAAATTTGGCTTAGAGATGGTTAGTAATTTATCTAAAGATGAAAAAAGAAATAATGCTTCTATTGAAACAAATAGAAATTTTGAACTCGTAAAAAAATACCTTCAAATTAAGCCCATCTGCGATAAGTATGCCAATAGTTTTGTAAATGAATCGATAACTGTTTCATCAGTAAAAAGTTTTAATGAGTTAACCACTATTAATTCTTTAGGTTTAGAAGGAAGACCATTTGCTAAGAATGCATATAATGCAGACAATTTAATAGTAAAAAAATATGAAGCAAAATTACTTGAAATTAAGATAAAAAGACCAGTTTTTCCAACAGCTCAATTTGGTTCAATTAATTCAACCCTAGAATTAGTTATGACTTATGGGGAATGTTTTAAACCAAACGGGGGTTGTCTCAAATCAGAATTAAAACCAAAAGTTATGGAATATGAAATTCCCATTCTTGGTCGGTACAGATCTACTCCTTCTCAAGGGAATGCAGCCAAAACTATTAGATTTACTTACTGTAATATAGGTCTATCAGATGAACAGCAAGAATCTTTAACCAAAACCTGCGATGCAGTCGGTGGGAAATTAGATCTTTCTGATAACCAGTGTAAATTCCCTTTATATGATCCGTGCATAAATCATAGAGAGGGACCAATTGTTGATATAGTTGAATTTGAAAAATGTATGGTACCATTTATTGGTCAAGATTTAACAACAGTTACCAATCAGTTTATTTCATTTCAAGAATCAATTTGCAGACTTGATAAATTTACGGCCCATAATTCTGCACATGCAGAAGGGTATAACCCAGCAATTATGGCAAAAGATCCTATTACAGGACAAACATATGTAGCTGAAGGCACAAATACAGGCACAGAATGGTTGGTTACGACTAAATATTGTGAAAATTTTAAAGCTTGGAAAAACGAATGAAAAAACTTTTTAATATTTTCAAAAATAATAATGGTATTTCTCTTGTAGAGATACTTGTTGCAGTTGGAATGCTTGGGGCAGTTGCATTAGTGTCAAATAATTTTCTTGGGCAAATGAATAAATCAAAAGTTAAAATTGAATCAAATCAAGAAATATCTGAATATCAAAGACAAGTAAAAAAAGCTTTTTACACTAAAGATATTTGTAACTCAGTTATACCTAAAAATATTAATAATGCAGTAATTCCGCTTAATGAATTGAGCTATATAAATAGTAGAGGGAATGAAAGAACAATCCTTAAGATTGGTAAATTGAATGCTAAATCCAAAATAGATGTTTCAGTTATTCGTTTTACGATGGATGACTTTACTTCAATTGCAAGTTACAGCGCGGGTGAAATTTATACAGGGCTTGTAACTCTGACAGTTACCTATAATAAATGTATGGGAAGTTCAACTTCATGTACTCAGAAAGCTAGTTACGATAAAGATATTTCATTTCCAATAAGCGGAAAAGTAACTTCTTCAGGTTCATTAGAAGAGGTTGAATGTAATGTTCAGTTCACAGATTTTATAGATCAGTCTGTCGAAGTCTCATCAGAAGGATTTGGTTTAATCCAGTATGTGAATCCTTTTAATCAAACTTTTGAAGGAATTTATGGGCTTCCAGTATATGAACATGAACAATGTAGGGATAAGCAAGGTAAAGCACTTTTTGAATGTGAAAAAGCTAATAAAGTACTAATTGGTGAAGCTAACGGTGGTGTCGATACTTTAAGTAAAGCATTTTGTGATCTTAATAAAGATACTATGTTTGATATAGCTGCTAAAAGTGAGTTACCAGGAGTCACTCTAACCACAGAAGAGCGATTTAATATGTACACGCAGTTATGTCCAGTTGTTGAATCTGCAAACTGCATCTGGATGGGTAATACTCTAAAGCCTGGAGACATTGGAAAGGGACCAATTGAGCATGAGCGGAAAAAAGTTTTTTCTATAAAGGATAATTTAATAAGTAGATTTAAAAAATATGATGATAGATTTAAAAACTCAAGTAATGCTCAGCTGCAAACAGTAAGGATTGATAAGGACCGAGGATTAATTGGAAATGCTATAACAACTTCATATAATAACAGTGTAGCTAATAGTTCTAATAATACTCAAGTCCTTGCATATGGCGTTGGGCACGCACTTATAGCCGGTATAGCAACCGGATTAGTAGGTATGCTTCATATAATAGATGTTTGTCCAAAATATGATTTACGTGGAAATTACAAATGTACAGATGGTCAAATGCAGTTTATCTCTGGAGAGCTTAGAGATTCAAAATGGTCCTGGATTCCTAGTAAGAGTAAATGCGGCGCCAGGGAGATTTGTATAAAGTTATTTGGGAAGAAAAGATGCGTCTCACTCCCTAGAGGCCCATGTTGCTATATGGGACCTTGGCAGAGTTAAATTAAGAGTTTTCTTAGTCTCTAGTTTAAATGTGGTGCCCAGAGCCGGACTTGAACCGGCACAGCCAGTGAAGGCCGAGGGATTTTAAATCCCTTGTGTCTACCAATTCCACCATCCGGGCACATAAGACACTTATCATTGAAAAATGATGATCCTCATGATCTACTATAGACAGGTATTAGTCAATGAAAAATATATGTAGGTTAGGCCATTTATTTGCTCTGTGTTTTCTGATTTCATGTGCAGGCGCAGAATACGAAGCAAAAAAAGCGTTGAAAGGGATTAATCCCTTAAAGCCCAGTACTAACTCTGAAAAGTTCGAAGACGAATCCGTCTCTAATTATCTTCCTACGTGGTACGATGCGCCAAAAAAATTCTCCTCAACTGATAGAGAAGGCAAATTAGATCGTCATTTATTTTTTGATCCAAGTCCTTCTATAAAAAAAGAAAATAGAACACTAAATTTTATTGTTATTACACCTGTTGATTCAGAGACCTCTTATAGGATTGATCCTACTTCAGGTAAAAGATATCGCCACCATACTTATTGCGAGCAAGACGATATTTGGGGCAAGTATGAAGGAACAGTAAAAAGGCCTAATTACACGAGAGGGATAGTTCCAAGAGTTGTTGATAGTACGGGCTTGCCACAGGAAATTATAGTTTTTGGTAATGAATCATTTTATAAAAACTATAAACATCTCAATACTCATAGGGTAAGAGTCGTCGGAGGGTTAATCTTACAAGATTGTCCTAAGGGAAGGTGTAATTCTTCTTCTGAATGGTTAACAAAGCTTGTTTTAGTTGCTGTTGATCCTCGAGATAAAGATTACGAAAAAGTGACAACTCTAAACAGTTTAAAAGAAAAAATTAACTGGGCTTATTCTAAAGCATTTTTAGAAAACGGTGAAGGAAGAAATTTAATTGTTAGAACTGAAAATCCAGGTTTTAGAATTGCTGGAGAAGTAGATTCAAGAGAAGCTTTTAATTTTTCTATTTTTAGATCACAAAATTTTGATAAAGAAAAAGCTTGGGAATTAAGAAACTCTTGCTACAAATTATATGATCATATTTGGGAAAATTTAGGTGATAGTACGAATGAAGAAAAAAGAAAGCATGATTTTCAAACAAGATTTTCTTTTATCTATAAAAAATTTGCAAAGGAATTTGACTCTTGTTCAGACTATGTGAAAGTTTCCAATGTGAATTTTGAACAAGATAGGCATTGGTTTTTTGTTTACTACACAGTAGTGATGAAAATGTTTCATGCAGGATATTATTTTAATTGTACATCAAATGCTTGGGCCCATAATCCAAGAGGTTTAGATGATGAATTCTACTATGATATAAATGATGAGTTAAAAGCTTGCAAGGGGGCTGATTTAGACGTCATGTTTGACAGAGCTATACCTGATTAAAAAGCTCTCAAATCGGCACAGCATAAACAGTGTACATGCTTCGCCTATGATAATCATCCATTTGGAACCCACGATAAATTATACACTTGGATTGAATTTAGCTCTAAGTCCCAGAAATGTATAAGCGAAAAAGACAAGGAATTTAATAAGGAATTTGAAAAAGTTTTTCCATTTTCTATTAAATGGAAAGCTCGCTATTACAAAAATAATCAAAAAGCTCGGACAATCTACTAATATTAACATATATCATGTAATTTCCTTTTCAAATTTGAGATACTCTGAGGTAATATTGAATGGGGGAATTAAGGAGACAATATGTTTATTTTTTTATTTTTAGCAATTAGCTATCTTGTTTTAACTACTTTAATTAACTCATTTTTAGGTTTTCATGGAATTAATGGTGAATTTTGGGAATCAGCATCTGTATTAAAATACAGTATTTATTTGATCGCTATGTCACATCTAACCATTACAGCTATGAGCTTATCCTTTCACCGTTATCATACTCATAAGGGCGTTATCTTTAATAAATTCCTTGATGGATTTATGCAAATCTGGCTTTGGTTTGTAACTTCTATGAGTAAGTTGGATTGGGTTAGTGTTCACCTTTATCATCATAAGCATTCAGATACAGTTAAAGATCCACATAGCCCTATTACAAAAGGCTTTTGGCATGTTCTTTTTCTTGGGGTGATTGATTATACAAAAGCAAAAGCTGATCCTGAAGTTTTGGTATTACGTGCAAATATTCAGAGAAATAAGTTAGAGCAATTTATTTCGGATAATTTATTAATGGGACCTTATATCCTTTCAGCAGTTTTACTAATTATTTTCGGAATTAAATGGGGAACTATTTTAGCTATTACAAACTTTGCTATTTCTCCTGTATTTGCTGTTGGAGGAGTTAATACTCTTGCTCACTGGGTAGGGTATAAAAATCATCAAAGTAAAGATAACTCGAAGAATTTTGGTTTTATGTTTCCATTAAATTTTATTATTTGTGGAGAGTTAGATCATAATAATCACCACGCTCACCAGTATTCATGTTCGTTTAGACATAGATGGTTTGAGTTTGATATTGGTTATGTTTATATCAAGATATTATCATTTTTTGGTCTTGCTCAAATTAAATATGCATTTACACCAACAAAGATGAAAGCAGAAATGGTAGCTCGTGCCATTGCTATATTAGAAAATGATCACCGTATCAGAGAAAGATGTGAAGCACTTGCTTGCGAACTTAAAATTTCTTATATCGAATTAAAGCAAAATATTGTTGAGTATTTTGAAGGTAAGAAAATTGAGACTAATAATAAAATTGATGAATTAATCAATGAAATTAGAATGTCCATAAAAGAAGCAGTTAGATTTAACCCTACATTTGCTTAATTGAAAAAATAATCTCGGGGCTTACTTGTATTAAGTAAGCCTAACATTTCGATAAAATCTTCTCTTTCAATTTCACAGGCACCAAATGAAGCTAGCACTGGTGTAACCATTTGAGTATCAATCCATTTGATTTTGTTTTCTAATTTATTGATTAGCACATAGAGAGCAAGCTTGGAGGCATTATCTTTTTCAAAAAACATAGATTCTCCTGAAATTAGCTCTCCAAAGCAAACGCCATATAGGCCACCAATAAGTTTATTGTTCTCATAAGTTTCTACACTATAGGCATGGCCTGCATGAAAGAGATTAATATAGGCATCAACTAATTCTGAGGTTATCCAAGTATCTTTTTGATTCGATCGATTGATAGTTCTACATTTTTTTATAACAGCTTCAAAATTTGTATTAAATCTAACTTCAAAATTTGTTTTCTTTAAAAATTTTTTAAAACTCTGAGTGATCTTAAATTTTTCAAGTAAAAGAACTCCTCTAGGATCTGGACTAAACCAAGTGATGGGATATTCTGGACTTAGTGGCCAAGGAAAAATACCTTGAGTGTAAGCAGTTCTAATCGCTTCAATCGATAAATTACCACCAATGGCCAATAAACCATTTTCATCAGCTTGTTCAATAGGTGGAAATACTATTTTCACTTTTTAATTTGCTCCAGTAGAGCTTCGATTATATTTACTGAAACATTGATTGTTGATTCCATGCTATTAGAAATATCTTTAAAGTTCACAAAGGGAGCTACTTCTACAAGATCAGCTGAGTGAACAATATTTGCACCCCCAATTAGCTTTATAAGGCCTACAGCCTCGTGAGGATATAGACCACTAGGCTCTGGAGTTCCAGTAGCACTAACATAGTCTGAATCAATAGAGTCGATATCAAATGATATATAGAGCTCATCAACTTTATTATTTTTTAAGTGTTCATTAATTTCGTCAGCAATAGAAACAATTCCTTTTGCTTGAATCTCATTTGTCCAAAACTGTTTTATTCCCAGTTTATTTTCCCAATAAGACTTATCTTGTCCACTTGAGCGAATTCCAAGTTGAATTAAGAGATCAGGAGAATCTAGTTCTTGAATTATGTGATATGCCCAAGAACCAAAGCAAATATCAATACCTAGTCTCTTATCAAGTAGGTCAGTATGGGCATCAAAATGGATGATGGCTACTTTAATACCTTGCTCTTTTCTATTTTTAATCCATTGTTTAACTAAAGGGTAGCTAACTGAATGATCACCACCTAAGGCAATAAATTGAGTTTTATTTTTTAAAATAATATCTGTAACAGATTCAGTAATACTTAGAGGTGAAACCGGAAGATCTAGGCCGTTATATAAAGCATTTTGACATTCATTTATTGTTTCTTTATTTAAATATTTATCGTGAAGAAGATGGGGAATAACTTTTACATCTCCAATATCATGAAACTTTTCATGAACATCGAGAGTGACCATTCTATTTCTTATCATCAAGGGGCCCCAGTTAGCACCTCGGTGAATTCCACCACCAGAGTCAGAACATACTCCAAGTAATAATGGTTTTTTAGAATCAAAATTTATTGATTCCTTCCATTTTTTAATTACGACCTGTGGGTCTATAGATTGATAAAGTTTATTGTGCAAAGGTTCTTTAAACTCTCTACCGGTATGAACAGTATAAACACCATTTCCAGGAGGGCAAAGTAGGTGAGAGAGTTTTTCCGGATCATTCATTTATTAGGGCCTTCTTGTATAAATCTTTAAACTTATTTTTGTCAAAAATATAATCTTTAATAACATTAAAACAATATTGGCTAACATCTCTATCTAAATTCTTGTGGCAACCAGCGATGTGAGAACTTTTAAAAATGTTTTTTAAAGCAAAATCATTTTTACTTAATGGCTCATTAGGAAATACATCTAAATAGGCAGTGGCATCTTTATTTGATTTAAAAAACTTTTCAACATCATTTTGATCTAATAGTTTTCCTCTTGCTGAATTAATTAAAACACCATTAGTTTTTAATTTAGCGAGTAAGTTCTTATCTATAATTTGTGATGTTTCACTTGTAAGAGAGCAGGCACAAATGATGGTATCAAAGGATCTATCCTCTATTGAAGTTAGTGATTGAATATTATGGGTTGATTCAACATAAGGATCATATATTTTTATATTTGAATTAATAGGCTTAAGTGCTTCAAAAACGGTTTTTCCAATATGACCAAAACCAATGATGAGAATATTAAGT